>JAGWYB010000063.1 GCA_018969585.1 Actinomycetales bacterium
GAAGCGCCGCTTCGTCGCGGAGTAGAGAGCGCCAATAATCGTTGGGGAAACACCGTTGCGATTCTTACGGGAGATTACTTATTCTCAAAAGCCTCAGATTTATTAGCTGATTTAGGCCCAGAAGCAGTGCGTTTACAAGCAAAAACCTTCGAACGCCTTGTGATTGGTCAGATTCAAGAGACTCAAGGGCCGAAGAACGGTGCCGATCCGTTGGAGCATTACCTTCAAGTCGTTGCAGATAAAACTGGATCTTTAATCGCAACCAGCGCTCGATTCGGAGCAATGCTCGCCGGTGCTAACCAATCGCACATCGAGACTCTCACAAACTTTGGTGAGAAGATCGGAATCGCATTCCAACTCGCGGACGATGTCATCGATATTGCTAGCGATTCATCGCAATCTGGCAAAACACCTGGTACTGATCTTAAAGAAGGCGTTCCAACTCTTGTGACCCTTCAGATCATGCGCTCAAATCGCCCCGAAGATGCAGAACTAAAAGCACTGCTTGCTAAGCCAATGGAGGATGCAACAGTTGCGAAAGTCATTCCACATATTCGCACTCATCAAGCGCTTAAAGATGCGCGCACTCAACTCCATCAATTAGCCGATGAAGCAAAAGCTCTGCTTGCGGCTCTGCCACAAGGCCCAGCGCGAAGTGCTTTAGAGAACCTCTGTCACGCCATTGTTGATCGTACGGCTTGATCGATAGAGATCTCGACTTAAGAAAGCTAGCGCAATCCAGATAAAGAAGAACCCCGCGATTTTCGTTGCTGAAATGTCTTCGTTATTGATGTATATCCCGATAAAGAACATGATGGTTGGGGTGATGTATTGAAGTAAGCCGACGGTGCTTAACGGAAGTCGAGTGGTTGAGCCGTTGAACAATAAAAGCGGCACAACAGTTGCGGCCCCCGCGCCAAAGAGCAGTAGCGACATAACTAATCCGTCACCAAATTCTGCGCTGCCATTTCTCTCTATGATGAAGAGATAAATCAAGTTTGGGAAGAAAGCAAAGAAGGTTTCAACCGAGAGCGTTTCTAGCGCCCCTAAATTCAAGGATTTCTTTATAACGCTGTAGCCGCCCCACGAAACCGATAAAACGAGCGCAATCCAAGGCAGAGCGCCGTATCCCACGGTCAAGATCGCCACCCCAACGCTCGCTAAGCCAACCGCGGTCCATTGCAGAGGGCGCAATTTCTCCCGGAGCAATAGAACGCCGAAAGTTACATTAATGAGAGGTGTTATGTAATAGCCAAGTGCAGCTTCAACTACACGATTTACTGTTACCGACCAGATATAAACGCCCCAATTTAAAGTGAGTAAACCAGAGGCGAGAAAAAGTAATGAAAGGGTCCGAGATTCACGTACCATCGCAAGTGCAGATTTAATCTGTTTGCGTATCGTTAATAGAAAGACACAGAGTAATAAAGACCAAATACCGCGATGTGCCAAAATCTCGAAAGCACCGGCATCTTCAACTAACTTCCAATAGAGCGGAAGTAAACCCCACAACAAATATGCCGAGACTCCAAAAAGGAGTCCTTTATTGAATTTAGTCATCGGTAGTTGGTGAACTGAACTGCGAAATCTAACTTCGCACCTTTGATTAAAGCGATTGCGGTTTGTAGATCATCACGACTTTTACTTGAAACGCGAAGTTCGTCGCCTTGAATTTGGGTGCGGACCGATTTTGGGCCCTCATCTTTCAATAATTTAGTAATCTTCTTTGCGTTCTCTTGAGATATTCCTTCTTTGACGGAGCAAAAAATCCGATAAACCTTGCCACTTAGCATCGGTTCGGCAATATCAAGAT
>JAGWYB010000064.1 GCA_018969585.1 Actinomycetales bacterium
TTGCTCGCGGAGTTTCAGCTGGCCGAGTGCCGTGGAGCAATATGTATGAGTTCTCCATTACTGGCGCGCTCACATTTTCTCTGGCGTACCTGATTGTTGGTCGTAAATATGATCTTCGTTGGTTGGGTTTACCAATCTCTATTGCCGTACTTCTGATCCTTGGAACAGCGATTACTTTGTTGTATCGCCCCACCGCGCCACTTGTCCCAGCTTTGAAATCAACCTGGCTTGTAGTTCATGTGGCAGCCGCGATTCTCTCTGGTGGCGTTTTCTTGCTTTCAAACACTATTGCTGGCACTTATTTGTGGCTCGACAATATGGAACGAAAAGGTGAGCGCAGCGCATTTGCTAAGCGCCTGCCATCTCTTGAAGTACTTGATCAACTCTCCTATCGACTTGTGGCATTCGTCTTTCCACTATGGACATTCGCAGTTATTGCCGGCGCAATCTGGGCCGAAGCTGCGTGGGGTCGTTATTGGGGATGGGATCCCAAAGAAACGTGGGCATTCATTACCTGGATCTTGTATGCCGCGTATTTGCATGCACGTGTGACTGCAGGTTGGAAAGGTCGTAAAGCTGCGTGGCTCTGTTTGCTCGCCGGTTCTACGTATCTCTTCAATTATGTATGGGTAAATGTGTGGGGCACAGGTCGCCACACGTATTCTGGTCTATAAACCAAACTTCTTTCTCTTATCTTCCGGAACTAAATACAACAATTCTGGGTGTTTGCCAATGTACTTTGAAACGAACGGGCAGAGCGGCTCAACCGATAATTTCTCTTTTGCAACTTCATTAAGTGCGAACTCAATAAGAGTTGTACCAAGACCTTTACCGCCGAATTTTGGATCAATTTCGGTGTGCGGAAAAATAATGACACCATCTTTCAACTTGTAATCGGCAAAACCAGCGAGTTCACCATCGACATGGATGTCAAAGCGTGAAAGTTCGTGATTGCGAGTAACGACGGTATTCATTAGAGCTTGCGTAAGAAATCAGGATTGTCGTCGGGAGGAACAATCTTTCCTTTTCGGCGACGACGGCCATTTCCTTTAGGGCGACCAGCAATAATCCACGCAAGCGCGCCAATTCCAGGAACGAAGATGATGATGACGAGCCAGGCCCATTTTGGAAGGCTGCGAATCTGGTTTTCAGGGGTACGCGAGCAATCAATGATGCTAAAAATCATCAACGCAAGGATGATGATTGTGGCGATTACTGCGACGCGGACCATGTGAGGATTTTATCGCGCAACGAGCCAAGCGGCGAAAGAGAGCGCCACGGCATAGATGATTTGGATGCGTCCCGTTTTTGCTAAGAGTTCAATGAGCGCAGGGCTACTTGCGCCAGCGCTCACAGTACGGACTGATGTAGAGACAAGGGGTAGAGAGACAAGCGCGAGTAGATAGAAGAACGAGAAGAAAGATAATGCGACTGACATAACGAGTGCAAAGAACATCAACCACTTATAGAGATCGCGAGTGGATTTATCACCCATCACAACAGCGAGAGTCTTCTTTCCAGCGACATCATCTTTGGGAAGATCACGAAGATTATTAAGTACCAAGATGGCACAAGCGAGAGCTCCCATTGCGAAAGAAGCAAGAAGAACTTCGCGTGAGACTGATTCAGTTTGAACGTAGTACGTACCGACTGTGGCAACAACACCAAAGAATATGAAAACGGATACTTCACCCATTGCCTGGTAGCCATAAGGTTTTGGTCCGCCGGTGTATGTCCAAGCTGCAACGATGCAGATCGCACCAA
>JAGWYB010000065.1 GCA_018969585.1 Actinomycetales bacterium
TGGAGTTGGTAGGAAAATCCTTTAGTCGAGAACTACTTGGAATCTTTCTGGCCGCAACATTCGTCTTGGTGATTGGAATGTTGGATGATCGTTACGAACTCGATGCCGTCACAAAACTTGCAGGTCAGGGATTAGCCGCAGCAATCTTGTTGTTTTTCGGAATTCAAATTCTCTGGTTGCCTATCGACGGAATCATTATTCTGCCCACAAATATCGGGCAACTACTTACTGTCCTTGTTGTGCTGGTGATTATCAATGCGGTCAATTTTATTGACGGCCTGGATGGCTTAGCCGCCGGTATTGTGGCAATTTCGGCAGCGTCCTTCTTTGGCTTTTCTTACTTATTAGCAGTTGAAAATGGTTTTAGTCGTGCCGGCGCTCCTTCATTAGTCACAGCGATTGTTATCGGAACGTGCATTGGTTTTCTTCCTTACAACATCCACCCGGCGAAAATATTCATGGGGGATTCAGGTTCCATGTTCCTTGGATTAGTACTTGCCGCCGCAGCAATCACGTTAATGGGACAGATCGACGCAAATGCGGTTTTCTCGGAGAACATCGGCCCAGCTGCGCTACCTCTACTTTTACCATTCGCAGTTCTTGCCATTCCGCTTCTTGATTTTGCATCTGCGGTTCTGCGAAGACTTCGTCGAGGGAAATCGCCTTTCGCTCCTGATCAAGAGCACCTACATCACAAGTTGATGTCGTGGGGAAACTCTCAAGAACGAACCGCTTTCATTCTTTACTTGATGACTGCGATGTTGGCCCTCCCAGCGATGCTCTCAGCTTTTATTCCTTTATGGGGCGCGGTGAGCGTTGGTGTTGCGCTCCTTGCATTAGCAGTTGTCGTCACCAAAAAAGATAAGCAGGTTCGTCTCTGATGGAGATTGCTGAATCAAATAAAGCAATGTGGCGGGGAGCTTTGATTCCTTCAACGATTCTGAGTTTCTTTTCAATTGTTGTATCGACTATCACGCGTGGAACCTCAGGACTTTTCGGAAGTGTTCTTGCATCGTTCACAGTGGTTATTTTCTTCTCTGTTTCGCTGTTGGTCGCTCGATTAACGAAGAGCGCCGATCCGATCGCAACTCTGGCTCTTGCCATGTTCTCCTACTTCACCAAGCTCTTGCTGATTGCAGGTTTTCTGATTGCAGTCACCCGTTTGACCGAAGAATCTGATGTTGATCGCCTTAGTTTCGGAATTAGTGCGCTTGTTATCGCTGCCGGATGGCTCGCGGGTGAGGTTCGGGCTTTCTTCAAGCTACGGCTACAGTTACCCTTGCCAAGTAAGACTTCTGATTCGACGCCTGAGACGAAGTAATCGCACCCAAAGGACGGTGTTTCAATGAGCGAAAATCTGCCAAAAGGCCCAAGTGAAGATAACGCTTTCTGGACCATCTTTGGTTACATGCTTTCGGGGCTTTTGATTTGGGGCGGCATTGGATGGGGTTTAGATAACTGGCTGGGCACCGGGTATTTCCTTCTTGGCGGCCTTCTGCTTGGCATGGGTTCGGCCCTGTATTTGATCTGGCTCCGCTTCGGCCGCAAGTAACCCATCTAACGGCTGATTAACGGCTTTCGATTTCTCATGGATACGCCTTAACCCATAGGGTTACGCCGTCTTTCCCCGCTCGATACGTTCGTCAGACTTCGCAGAGGCAGACGCTCACGAAGTCGATCTCAAGGAGTTGTGGTGTTCGTTAGTAACGCAACGAAGCTGTTTGAGGCAAAGGATGAGGGTTTC
>JAGWYB010000007.1 GCA_018969585.1 Actinomycetales bacterium
TGGCTCCGGCGAACGTCTCTCCCAGAACATGTAAGCAGCGACGATCGCAAATCCTAAAATAAGTGAAGTTACGGTACGAGAATCGCTCCAACCATTCTCTGGCCCGAATACTGAGAGAGCTACTAATATGGCAACTACAGCAGCAACGATTAGCGCGGCTCCTAGATAATCAATCTTATGTTCCCGACGTTGCTTGGGAATATGTAGTACTAGCGCTGTTACAACGAGCGCCAAAATTCCAAACGGTAGATTTATATAGAAAATCCAACGCCAGCCAGTTACTCCGAAAATTTCTGCGCGATCAGAGAAAAATCCACCAAGTAATGGACCAGCAACTGATGAGAGACCCCAAACCGCGCCAAACATTCCTTGATATTTGCCGCGTTCTCGAGGTGAAACTAAATCTCCAACAATTACAAAGGTAAGACCCATTAAACCGCCGGCGCCTAAGCCTTGAATCGCGCGGAAAGCAATTAATTGGTCCATGGAAGTTGCAATTCCAGATAGGAATGAGCCGATGAGGAAGACGACAATTGAAAATTGATAGACCGGTCTTCTTCCATACAAATCTGAGATTTTTCCGTAGAGCGGCGTTGATGCAGTTGAAGTTAGCAAATAAGCAGTAACTACCCACGAGTAATGATTTAAGCCATTGAAGTCTTCCACAATTTTCTTAAGCGCAGTAGAGACAATCGTTTGATCCAGCGCTGCTAAAAGTAAACCCGTCATAAGACTGCTCATAATGATGAGGATTTCGCGATGGGTTAAGGGTTTGGAGTGGTCTACCTTGTTTCTCTTCGACATAACTTCCTTTGCTTGATTTTGTCTATAGCGGAAAGGCTACTACTCTCAAGATGATGAAAAGCGTAATTGCCGAGAATCTCGTAAAGACTTACGACAATGGACGCGTACGCGCGTTGGACGGATTGAGTTTAGATGTGAGTGAAGGCACAGTGTTGGGAGTTCTTGGCCCAAATGGTGCGGGTAAAACCACAACGGTTCGTGTGTTGTCCACTCTGATTACTCCTGACTCTGGAAGTGCCCAAGTCGCTGGAATAGATGTGATTAAACATCCTGAGAAAGTTCGTGAAGTAATTGGCTTATCTGGCCAATATGCAGCTGTCGATGAAACTCTTACTGGCTGGGACAACTTAATTATGTTTGGCCGTCTCTATCATTTATCAGCAGCCCAAGCCAAGATTCGAGCGACGGAATTACTTAACCAATTTAACTTAACTGATGCGGCAAAGCGGCCAATCAAGACTTACTCAGGTGGCATGAGGCGCCGATTAGATTTAGCGGCTTCGTTAATTGTTCATCCAAAAATTCTTTTCTTAGACGAACCGACAACTGGATTAGACCCACGAGGACGAAAAGAGATGTGGGGAGTTATTAAGGGTCTGGTTGAAGAGGGAACGACGCTGCTTTTAACTACCCAATATCTAGAGGAAGCCGATCAACTCGCAGACGAAATCGTTGTTGTGGATCATGGAAAAGTTATTGCTCGCGGTACTGCGGATAGTTTAAAGAGAGATATTGGTGGCGAGCGGTTAGAAATTGTTGTAGAGCTAACAGATCTAGCAAAGAGTCAAGAGATTGTCGCAAAGGTAGCGAGCGGAAAAGTAAATGTGGAGGAAGACTTGGGAAGAATTTCGGCTCCCGTTAGCACCGGTTCTCGTGCGCTGATAGATGCCGCTCGCCAATTAGATGAGAGCTCCATTCATCCGCTTGATATCGGATTGAAGCGACCTTCACTCGATGATGTTTTTATTGCCTTGACCGGCCATGCCGCAGAAGAAGAGAAATCTGAACCAGAAGTCAAAGCAGGAAAGCGAGGCCGATAATGTCTAATACAAAATCTGCTAGTGCAATTTCCGATGCCTTAATCATTACAAAACGTCAGATGTTGCAGCTTTTCCGGGTGCCGGAAGTATTAATTTTCTCAACTATTCAACCCGTTATGTTCGTAGTGCTTTTTAGATTTGTTTTTGGTGGCTCGATTTCAACCGGAATTCCAGGAGTTGATTACGTCCAATTATTGATGCCCGGAATCTTTGTCCAGACCGTTGCCTTCACTCTCGCCGGCACCGCTGTTGGCTTAGCTGAGGATATGCAGAAGGGTCTAATCGATCGCTTTAGATCACTTCCGATTTCACGGAGCGCCGTTGTCTTTGGTCGTGCGCTGGGCGACGGGTTACTAAATGTTGTAGTACTTACAGTTATGGGAATAACTGGTTTTATTGTTGGTTGGCGTCCAACTTCTGGGGCCCTAAATATCTTTTTTGGTTTTCTATTTCTATTACTTTTTGGATTCGCCATGGCTTGGATTGGAATTTTGATTGGGCTTTCTGTTCGAGAGGCTCGAGTAGCCAGCTCGGTTGTATTTATCGCGGTATTCCCCCTTACATTCCTATCAAATGCCTTTGCTCCCACAACCGGGATGCCGAAAATTCTGCAGTATTTCGCAGAATGGAATCCAGTTTCGACCATGGTTGCCGGCTGCCGCGAACTATTTGGATTAGAAAATCTTTTTGGAGTAACTGCTAACTCACTGCCAAGCCAACATCCATTACAGATGTCTCTGCTTTATATGTTCTTGATAATGGCTATCTTTATTCCGCTTAGCGTCCGCAAATATGTGAGAGCTAGCTCCAAGAAATAAAAACTAAGCGAAAATATCTGTCGCTACAACTTTTACAGTTATCGATTTACCGTTTGGTGCAGTATAGGTTCGACTCTCACCTATCTTGGCCCCGAGTACTGCGGCACCTAGAGGCGACTGCTCACTGTAAACATCTAAATCACTAGCAATCTCGCGCGATCCGAGTAAGAACTGCATCTCTTTACCCATAATCTCAACGGTAACTTTCATTCCTGGGCTAACTTCATCGCTGGCTCCAACCGGTGTTCCGATCTCTGCATTTTCTAGAAGAGCCTTCAATTGTCGAATTCGAGCTTCGAGTTTTCCTTGCTCTTCACGTGCCGCGTGATATCCACCATTTTCTTTCAAATCTCCCTCGGCGCGAGCAGCTTCAATTTTCTTAACTACTTCGGATCTTCCAGTTGTCTCCAATTCAGAGAGTTCTGCTTGCAGTCGATCTGCGGCTTCTTGGGTCAACCAGGTTTTTGGCATAGTGGAAAAGATTACTTATTTACTTGACCGCTTGCCCAGTCGGAGCGGCGTTACAGGAGAGGATTGATGCGGCAACCGGGCGGAGCCGAGTTGGAATCTCAGTGGTTAACTTAGTTTTATCTGGACCAGCTTTGACAAGGTATTCGATCTCCCCGACAACGTTTCGATCAAAATCTTCAGCAAGTAAGGTGCAGAGAAATGGCTGAGTTTCATCTCGCCTTGTTAATGTAAATGTGATTGTAATTTTCTCATCAGAGAGCGTCTCATAACTTATTACCGTGGCTTTGTATGGAGGGTTTGAGTAGTTCCATGCGCTCCAAATCAGCCAGGGAATTCCGATCAGCAAAATTATTAAAGCCACATAACGCCAGCCACCAGAGTTACGTCGGCCATAGCGCTCCCGCATCAGCTCTTCCGAATACATATTTTTGCCGGACATGGGATGATTCTCGCATGCGTGAGGACTATTTAGATCAGGGAATTGCTGGCTCATTAACCATGATATTTCTTACCCTTGCCTCAATAATTCTTTTCCGAAGCTTCTATAAGCGTTACAAACGGATGGAGCAACGTCGGATTGAAGATGAGCAGAAGTAGAGCGTTTGCTAACGCATTAATTGCTCTAGTTTTTGCGGCGATATTTGTTTTTCTTGGATTTTGGCAGCTAGATCGGGCCGCTCAAGTAAAAGAGATGCAGAAACCTTTTCAAGAGCTACCAATTGTTGATCTCGCCGAAGTTACAACTCCAAGTACAAATCTTTCAGGAGAAGCGGTAAATCGAATCGTGGAATTCTCGGGAAGTTACGTGGCGCAATATTTGGCACCTAATCAAATGGATAACAAATCCAAAGCTGATTGGAATGTTGCTTTAATGGAAGTTGATGGCGGTGGACTTATATTGGTGGTGCGCGGAGAGGGAGCAATAGAATTGCCGCGCGGGGAGATTTCGGTACGAGGGCGTATCTACCATCGTCAGTTTGAAGATGTCGCACCATTAGCGACTTTATCTTCAGGTCAGCTTCGCAGAATCGACCCATCACTTTTGCTTGCAGAATATTCTGGAGATTATTACGACGGTTACGTCATTGCTATCAATGAAGAGAGAAATGGTCGGCCGATTATCGAATCTAGTCGAAAATCAGCTGAACCTACTCAGCCCACCGTCCCTGGTTACTACTGGCAACATATCGCTTATGTCGTTATTTGGTGGCTCATGGCAGGCGTAGTACTTTTCCTACCGCTCTATTCAAAATGGCGAGTTCGAAGATTGAGGGGAGAATTACTTTGAAACGAGGCGTTGTAATTCGGTTTCGTGTCATGGCGCTTCTAGCTGGCGTGATGTCGCTCTTACTTTGGTTTGTGGAACTGCCAGTGGTCTATCTTTTAGACGCACCGGAACTTGCTGAAAAGGTTAAGTGGATTCCGTTTGTGCACGGCTATATTTATGCTTTTTATGTACTCACCGCAATTCATTTTGCAGCGAAGGCTCGATTCACCGTGCGCCAGATGATTGCGCTGATTCTTGCGGGAACTCTTCCTATTCTCTCATTCTTAGCAGAGCGGAGAGTTGCTAGAAATTACCGTTGAGATGCCAAAGCTTAAATCCCTAGTTAAATCTGCGCTTTATCCAATATATGAACGCCGCCTTGTTGCGAATTTAGATCTAGCAAATACCCCAGAACATATTGCGTTAATCCTTGATGGAAATCGCCGCTGGTCAAAAGAGAATCCATCGCCAACGGGTGACACCTCCTCTCAACGCGGCCACCAAGCAGGTGCAGAAAAAATTCTAGAACTCCTTGATTGGTGCGAAGAAAGCGAAATTAAAGTTGTAACTCTCTGGCTCTTGTCGAGCGATAACTTAAATCGTGATCAAGAGGAGCTTGCCTCGCTTTATCGCATCATCACAGAAACTGTAACCAAGTTAGAACGTGCGAGAAGATGGCAGATTCACCCGATGGGTTCATTTGACGTGCTACCGAGTGAGCTTCAGAGCCAACTCCGAGAAGTCGAGAAACAAACCGCTGGAATTAATGGCATCAAAGTTAACGTCGCTATCGCATACGGTGGGCGGCTTGAAATAGTTGATGCAGTGCGCCGATTCCTTGATGAGGAGGGTGCCAAAGGAAAATCTCTTGACCAGATTAAGCAGGAGATTTCTGCAGAGGCAATCGGTCGTTACATCTATACCGCAGGACAGCCCGATCCAGATTTAGTTATTAGAACCTCGGGCGAACAGCGGCTCAGCGGTTTTCTTCTCTGGCAGAGCCATCAATCCGAGTTTTATTTCTGTGAGGCTTACTGGCCAGATTTTCGAAAAGTTGATTTCTTAAGAGCGCTCCGCTCATACGCCCAGAGAGAACGACGATTGGGTCGCTAAAAACCTAAACCTCTACTTGAGCGTGTCGCCTGAAAAGTGCCCGGGCGAGGATTTACCTTTTATTCCCTCCCTCAAATTGGGCAAATCCGCTCAATCTTGGAGTAACTAGACAACAGAATAAGTAAAAGGAACCAATTGGCCCGGAAGAGCTCTAGCGGTGAATTAAAGACTTATGTCTTAGATACGAGCGTCCTTCTTGCCGACCCCACCGCGTTTTTCCGCTTCGCAGAACACGAAATCATTATTCCTATCGCAGTTATTGGCGAGTTAGAAAGCAAGCGAGCTCATCCAGAATTGGGTTATTTCGCGAGAGCTGCGCTCCGCTCATTAGACGATCTGCGCCTAGATCATGGCCGACTAGATAAACCGATAAAAATAAATGCAGCTGGCGGATTACTCTCAGTTGAATTGAATCACACCGATACCACTTCTTTACCTTTGGGATTTCTTCGTGACGGTACTAATGATTCGCGAATCCTTGCTATTGCACGAAATTTAGTTAGCGAAGGAAAGAAAGTAGTACTAGTAACAAAAGATTTACCCCTTCGCGTAAAGGCATCTTCAGTTGGAATTGATGCTGAGGAATATCGCGCTGAATTAGTTCCAAATAGCGGCTGGACCGGAATGGTTGAAGAGAGCGTTGGCAGTAAATTAATTGATTCGCTGTTTTCCGGGGAACGCGTTAAAGATCCTTTGGCTAAAGATCTTCCTTGCCACACCGGTGTCGTTCTCCACTCAGAAAAAGGAAGCGCGCTAGCTCGAGTGACAGCGGATAAATCTTTACTTCTGGTTCGAGGCGATCGCAGCGCATTTGGAATTCATGGAAGATCAGCTGAGCAACGCGTCGCACTTGATTTACTTCTTGATAATGAGATTGGGATTGTCTCGCTAGGTGGCCGAGCTGGAACTGGAAAATCTGCGCTCGCTCTCTGTGCTGGCCTCGAAGCGGTAATGGAGAGAAGACTCCATAAGAAAGTCGTGATTTTCCGTCCGCTTTATCCAGTTGGCGGACAGGAGCTTGGCTATCTGCCTGGCACCGAGGGCGAGAAGATGTCACCATGGGCGCAAGCAGTTTTCGATACCTTGGGTGCGTTAGTTTCGAGCCAAGTAATCGAAGAGATTATGGATCGTGGCTTAATCGAAGTTCTTCCGCTCACCCATATCCGCGGTCGCTCACTCCACGATTCTTTTGTAATTGTCGATGAAGCCCAATCACTTGAGCGAGGCGTACTACTAACCGTTCTCTCTCGAATCGGTCAGGGCTCACGGGTAGTCCTTACCCATGACGTGGCCCAGCGCGACAACTTGCGAGTCGGCCGCCATGACGGGGTCGTGGCCGTCATCGAATCCCTCAAGGGCCATCCGCTCTTCGCTCATGTCACCCTGACTAGATCCGAGCGCTCCCAGATCGCAGCTCTAGTTACTGAGTTGCTAGAGGATCCGATCCAACTCTTTGCCTAGCGGGCTCCATTTTTAGGTAATTGCATTAAAAGGTATTTTTCGGACATCACCGTATCTGAACAGGGCTTTTCTTATCCACAATTACTGAGAGATTTCTCTTTTTCCCGCCACGCGCCTATTTAGATTTGCGACCAGCCCACTCCTTTGTCACCCTAAAGGTCATCCCCGATGGTCAATACGCTCGAAAGAGCGGGCTCTGGCTGTCACCCGCTAGCTAAGGAGTGCTGATGAAGCGAGAGGTACTGGCGCCGCTAATGGCTGCTGCCATTCTCTTCACCACGGTCAACAGCGCCCACGCGCAACCGGCCCAGGTCGCTCTTGATCTTCCGGAAGCTAGCTTGAAGGTCTCGCCTCCGGATGATTCCGAACCAACCTGGTCGACGCTTTTAGAGATGAGCGATGCCTCATCTGTCGATTCCATGGAGATGGCTCTGGTCTCAGAGATGATCGCAAAGGTTGAGGCGGCTCGAAAACCGAAGGGTGCACGAGCTGTTGGACGAGAGTTAGCGAAAGAAAACTATGGCTGGGGGCGCTACCAGTATTCGTGCCTAGATTCACTCTGGACGCGAGAGAGCCATTGGAACTATCGGGCTCGAAATCCAATAACCGGGGCTCACGGAATCCCTCAAGCCCTTCCGGCAACTCGTATGGAGATCATCAGTTCTGATTGGCGAAGCAATCCAATTACTCAGATTGAATGGGGATTGCGTTATATAAGTATTAGATACGAGACGCCTTGTCGCGCACTCGCAAAATTTAAGCGCTCGCGCTACTACTAGTTCTGAATTCAATTAAATTTAATTTGGTCTGGTTCCAATAGTAAGTGGTCGGGTGGTTTCAGCAAAGAAATCATTTCCTTTGTCATCGACCACTATAAAAGCAGGAAAATCAACAACTTCGATTCGCCAGACGGCTTCCATGCCGAGTTCTTCGTAATCAAGCACTTCTACTTTTTTAATACAGTCTTGCGCTAACCGCGCTGCTGGACCGCCAACAGAACCCAAATAAAAGCCGCCAAATTTCTTACAGGAATCGGTAACTTGTTTAGAACGATTTCCTTTAGCCAACATGATGAGCGATCCACCGAGAGATTGAAATTGTTCAACATACGAATCCATACGACCGGCAGTAGTAGGACCAAAGGAGCCAGAGGCATAGCCGGCTGGAGTCTTAGCTGGCCCGGCGTAATAAACCGGATACTTCTTGAAATACTCAGGGAGCGGCTTTCCGGAGTCAACCAGCTCCTTTAATTTAGCGTGTGCTAAGTCGCGCGAGACAACCATAGTTCCATTCAAAGACAATCGAGTCTTTACGGGATATTTGCTTAATTCTGCGGTTATCTCGGCCATCGGTCGATTTAAATCGATTCGAACGACTTCGTTATCTAAGTGATCATCTGTAGTTTCGGGAAGATAATGAGCCGGATCTGTCTCTAATTTCTCAATAAAGACGCCATCTTTCGTGATCTTTGCTTTCGCTTGTCTATCTGCGGAACAAGATACCGCGATTGAAATTGGAAGCGAGGCGCCATGTCGCGGCAATCGAATAACTCGAACATCATGGCAGAAATACTTTCCGCCAAATTGTGCGCCAATTCCTAATTTCTGAGTGAGTTCAAAGACTGCGCGTTCCAATTCAGGATCGCGGAAAGCTCGGCCGGTCTTGGCATCGCCAGTAGTGGGTAGTGAATCCAAATATTTTGTTGAAGCTAGCTTGCCGACCTTTGTGGTGAATTCGGCGCTGGTCCCTCCGATGACAACCGCAAGGTGATAGGGCGGACAGGCTGCGGTACCGAGCGAGCGCAACTTATCCTCGAGCCAGACGAGAAAAGTTTTGGGATTCAAAATCGCTTTTGTCTCTTGATATAGGAAGGATTTGTTGGCGCTGCCACCACCTTTAGCAATAAACAAGAAATTGTATTCATCGCTCTTTTCGAAGTCGGAATATATTTCAATCTGAGCTGGAAGATTATTTCCAGTGTTTTTCTCTTCCCACACAGTAACCGGCGCTAACTGCGAATAGCGAAGATTTAATTTTGTAAAAGCATCAAAGACTCCACGTGAGATTGTGGCCTCATCACGCTCACTTGTGATTACACATTGGCCTTTCTTTCCCATGATTATTGCAGTGCCAGTGTCTTGGCACATCGGAAGAATGCCACCTGCTGAAATATTGGCGTTCTTCAAGAGATCCAGAGCTACGAATCTATCGTTTGGAGAACTTTCTGGATCTTTCAAAATATTTGCTAATTGTTGAAGATGTTCGCCTCTTAAGTAATGAGAAATGTCGTGCATTGCGATTTCAGTTAGATTACGTATTGCTTCAGGAGATACCTTTAGAAATGTCTTTCCTTCTGCGGTAAAGGTTGATACGCCATCGCTAGAAACTTTTCGATATTCAGTCTTATCCGGACCTATCGGTAGTAGATCTTCATAAATAAAGTCACTCATCGGCCACCTGTTTTGCAGCTTCTAATTTGGCGCGGGCGCCATCTAGCCACTCTTGGCAGATATTGGCCAATTCTTCGCCGCGTTCCCAAAGTTTCAAAGATTCTTCTAGGCCAAGGCCGCCCGACTCCAAAGTGGAGACAACTTTTGCTAATTCATCTCGCGCTGCCTCATAGCTCATCTTGGACATATTCGTAATCTACTCGCCTCTGATTCGATCAAGCTCGGATTCTCCGGTTGCTGTAGCCAGAGCCACACCTTCCGCAAGTCTGAGTCTTAGCATCTCGCCTTTAGTTAACTTATTTGGCGTGCGCACTATGGAGCCATCGCTTTTCTGAACGACGGCATATCCACGATCAAGAGTGGCTTGCGGCGAGAGAGCTCGAATCTGGGTCAGCATATGGTTTAGCTCATCGCTGGATCTCGTTATTCGAGAGTTGATTCCAGCAAAGGAACGCTGCATCAAGTTAACCACTTTGGTCATTTCAAGAATTACCCGATCGTTTATCTTTTGATCAGCTCGGTTTCGAAGTTGGCGGATCTTCTCTAATTCTTCTTTGATATCAGGCACGACTCGTTTAGCGGCATCGGTAGGAGTTGAAGCCCGCAAGTCGGCAACTAAATCAAGTAGCGGGGTATCTTGTTCGTGACCAATCGCGCTGACAATTGGTTTTTTGCAATTAGCAGCAAGTCTTACTAGTCCCTCATCTGAGAATGGCAATAGATCTTCAAATGATCCACCGCCGCGAGTAATGATGATGACATCTACCTCCGCATCATTATCTAGTTCTTTAAGTGCGGCTGATACTTGGATAACAGCATCCGCCCCTTGAACAGCGACCTCTCTGGTTTCAAATTGCACGGAAGGCCAACGTCTTTTTGCATTTTCTTTTACATCTTTTTCAGCAGCGCTTGCACGACCACAAATTAAGCCTATTTTTCGCGGTAAGAATGGCAGTGGTTTCTTTCGTTCAGCAGCAAAGAGCCCTTCAGCTGCTAGCAATTTTTTCAATGCTTCAAGTCTGGCAAGTAATTCACCGACTCCAATCTGTCTGATTTCTTTGGCGTTTAATGAAAGTCGCCCCGTTGGGGTATAGAAATTAACTTTTGAATTAATGACAACTCGAGCATTTTCAGTTAAGGGTGCAATTGATTTGAATACAGAGCGAGGGCAGGTGACTTCTAAATACATATCAACGCTGGGATCTCTTAAGCGCAGGTAGACCATTCCAGAACCAGCGCGATCGTTGAGTTGAGCAATTTCACCTTCGACCCAGATCTGTCCGAGACGATTTATGTAATCGCTGATTGCTTCTGAGACAACTCTCACCGGAACTGGTTTTTCTGCGGAGGTCTCTAACACGACACGATAGTAATGGCGCCGATAGGATGCGCCTATGGCAAAACGTGTACTGCTCGCTGCGCCACGTGGTTACTGCGCCGGAGTAGATCGCGCAGTTGTCACTGTGGAAAAGGCGCTTGAGCTATATGGAGCGCCGGTTTATGTGCGCAAACAGATTGTCCATAACAAGCATGTTGTTGAATCTCTTGAAAAGCGCGGAGCAATTTTTGTGGATGAGACTGATCAAGTCCCGGAGGGCGCTCGCGTGGTTTTCTCTGCACACGGAGTATCGCCAAAAGTTCACCAAGAAGCAGCGAATCGCAATTTAAAGACAATCGATGCTACTTGTCCACTAGTTACAAAAGTTCACCAAGAAGCGCGAAGATTTGCTGCCGAAGATTTACAGATTCTTCTGATTGGTCATGATGGCCATGAGGAAGTCGAAGGCACTGCGGGCGAGGCTCCAGAACATATTAAATTGGTAGATGGCCTTGAAAATGCAAAGAAAATCGAGATTGACCCAAAGCGTCCGGTGGCCTGGTTATCCCAAACAACTTTAAGCGTTGATGAAACTCTCGAGACAGTTGCGATATTAAAGGACCGCTTCCCACAGCTTCAAGATCCACCATCAGATGACATTTGCTATGCGACACAGAATCGTCAGATTGCAATTAAACAGATCGCGCCTGAAGCAGATTTAGTTCTAGTGGTTGGCTCCACCAATTCTTCTAACTCGGTACGTCTTGTTGAAGTCGCTAAGGAGTATGGCGCAAAGCAGGCTTACCTGATCGATTATGCAAGTGAAGTGAAAGAAGAGTGGTTTAACGGAGTCGAAACTATCGGCGTAACAAGCGGAGCTTCTGTTCCTGAATTATTAGTTAAAGAACTTTTAAGTGATTTAGCAGAGCGAGGCTTTAGCGATGTTAAAGAGATTACTGCGATGGAAGAGAGTCTGTTATTTGCGCTTCCACCAGAGTTAAGAAAAGATTTACGCGCCGCTGGAAAGTAAGCGTTTCTGTTCTTTGAAGTAGAACCACCAACCAAAAAGCGAACCAGTAATTAAGAATGGCGCAACGCTTGCCAAACCGGTTACGAGATCTACGCCGAGACGCGTAATACTCAGTGAAAAACCTCCAACAGTAGGTAAGAGAAGTAAAGTGGCGAGTGCGAGAGCAATGGGGGGATTAACCACAGCTACGAAGGTGGTGCCAGGTCTTCCGTAGATTAATCCGCCGTAATAAGTGGCCCAAAGGGCAATTCCAGTAAGGAATCCAATATTGGAACGGAAGAATATTTCTACGATTGCTACGATGAAAATCAAAAGAAACTGCAGAATTGCGATGCCAGGTTTGGTTAGGCCAGCGCCTTTTACGGGTGAATTAAATGGCGGTTTAGGTAGCTCACTTCGCATCGTCATCATCACCTAAATCCTCATCGCTTCCTTCATCAAAAAGATCACCGGTAGATAGCTCTTTAGGGGCAATCTGGCGCAATTCATCATCCACATCTTCAATCGCTTTCAACTTACTACTTGAAGGAGCGCCAAGTTTTACCATCTTTCGGGCGGGCTTAAGGACATTCTCTTCGGCGCTCTTCACAAGGTCATTAAATGCGCGTTCTGAGGATTTAATTCGCTCGCCAAGAGTTTCAATTTTGCTATGCACTTTGCCAATTCGCTTTAGAAGTTCGCCAGCTAAATCGGTTATTTCTTGGGCGTTCTTGGCAAGTTCACTCCGGCTAAAGACATAAGCGACGGTCCTGAGAAGTGCCATCATGGTTGTCGGCGTAGCGATAGAGACATTCTTTTCAAACGCCTTATGGAGTAATTGCGGTTCAGCTTCGAGAGCTTCGGAGAGAATAGATTCAAAAGGCGCAAATAGAACTACGTAATCAGGGGAGTTGCTACTTTCTTGGTAACCTCGCTTTGCTAGGGCATTTACATGGCCAACTAAATCTTTTGCATGAAGTTGCATAAGTCGATTTCGTTCAATCGGATCTTTTTCAACAATAGCATCAAGGAAACGATCAAATGGAAATTTAGAATCGATAAAGATTTCGCTACCGCCAGGTACGGCGATTTTTATATCAGGTTTTGTGATTTCAGTCCCGCTAGCTCGATAATCTTGTTTGAAGAAATGTACATTTTCGAGAAGTCCTGCGCTCTCAAGTAGCGTTTCTAATTGGGCTTCGCCATATTTACCGCGCGTCTGTGAATTTGAAAGTGCGCCAGCAAGTTTTGTGGTTTCGCGTAACAGGTTTTCGTTCCCAAGTCGCATAGTCTCAATTTGAGTACGCATCTCACTCTCTGCTCGCGCGCGTTTTACTTCAGCTTCTTGGCTCTGGGTTGCGAGCTGGGTCATGCCAACAGTTACGGAGCGAAGTTGTTCATTAAGGGTGGTTAGTCGCGCCTCTTCTTTACGCATCTCTTCTAGTTGTGCGTTTAGTAGCGCAACTTTTCCGCGTTCACTATTTGTGCGCAGAGTCGCAATCAAAGCGCCGATGGCAAGGCCAATAATGAGACCAATCAGAAGTGAGAGAGCGCCGTTCATGCTCATATCGTGGCAGTCGGGGCTGACATTGACGGTTAGGCTCTACCCCTCGTGAGCCTTTCTATCGGAATCGTCGGCCTTCCCAATGTCGGAAAATCGACCCTCTTCAACGCCTTAACGAAGAACAATGTCCTGGCGGCCAACTACCCATTCGCGACTATCGAGCCGAATGTCGGCGTAGTCGGAGTCCCGGATCCCCGCCTTCCAGTCCTCGCAAAACTCTTTGGTTCAGAACGGATAATTCCGGCGGCCGTCTCTTTCGTAGATATTGCGGGCATAGTTAAAGGTGCATCCGAGGGCGCAGGCCTTGGCAATAAATTCCTCGCAAATATCCGTGAGAGCGATGCAATCTGTCAGGTTATCCGAGTCTTTACTGATCCCGATGTAGTTCACGTTGATGGGCGAGTGGATCCATCAAGCGATATCGAAACTATAAATACCGAATTACAACTTGCTGATTTACAAACTTTAGAGAAAGCAGTCCCAAGAGTCGAGAAAGAGGCGCGTCAAGATAAAGAGCGAGCCAAAGTCCTTGAAGTTATGAAAGAGGCGCAAACAATTCTTGGTGAAGGAAAATTACTTTTTGGATCAAAAATTGATTTAGCATCCTTAAAGGAACTTGGACTTCTAACCGCAAAACCATTTCTTTATGTATTTAATGTTGACGCTAGCGAGTTGGGAGATGCAGCTCTTCGAAAGAAATTACAAGAATTGGTTGCGCCAGCCGAAGCAATCTTCTTAGACGCAAAGACTGAGTCTGAGTTAACTGAACTCGATGATGCAGAGGCGTTAGAATTGCTTAAATCAATTGGATTAACCGAACCAGGTTTGAGCACCCTAGCGCGGGTTGGCTTCAACACACTTGGCCTTCAAACCTATTTGACAGCAGGCGAAAAAGAGGCACGGGCTTGGACAATTCATAAAGGTGATACCGCACCGGCTGCAGCCGGAGTAATACATACTGATTTTCAAAAGGGGTTTATAAAAGCAGAAATAATCTCATTTGAAGATTTAGTTGCTGCTGGCTCCATGACGGAAGCTAAGTCGCGCGGCAAGGTTCGAATGGAAGGAAAGGATTACGTTATGCAAGACGGAGACGTAGTGGAATTTAGGTTCAATGTCTGAGGTCAAGAAATCAACAGCGCACCTAACCGGATTGCCGCTCCTTGAACGAGATGAGCTGCGCAATATCGCAATCATCGCCCACGTTGACCACGGAAAAACGACACTTGTTGATGCCATGCTCTGGCAGAGCGGCGCATTTGCAGCCCATAAAGATCAATCCGAATCACAAGATCGAGTTATGGATTCGATGGATTTGGAGCGAGAAAAAGGAATCACGATTCTCGCCAAGAACACTGCGGTAAAACGTGGAAACACCATTGTAAATATCATCGACACCCCTGGCCACGCTGATTTCGGTGGTGAGGTGGAGCGTGGGCTTGAAATGGTTGATGGCGTTGCGCTCTTGGTTGATGCTTCTGAAGGCCCGTTGCCACAAACTAGATTCGTACTTCGAAAAGCGCTCCAGAAAAATCTTCCAGTAATTCTCATCATAAATAAAGTAGATAGACCTGATGCTCGAATTGCTGCCGTAGTCGATGAAACCTATGAATTGTTCTTGGATTTGGATGCAACTGAGACCCAGATTGATTTCCCAATTGTTTATACCTCTGCAAAAGCGGGACGAGCATCGTTAAATCGACCGAGCGATGGGGGAATGCCGGATCAAGAAAATCTTGATGTTCTCTTTGAGGTAATTTTCAAAACAATTCCATCGCCGAAATTTCATGAGGGCGCACCGTTACAAGCCCATGTCACAAACCTTGACTCTTCGCCATATCTTGGACGATTGGCACTCTGCCGGGTCCATGAAGGCAAGATAAAGAAAGGACAACTTGTAACTTGGATTAAAAGTGATGGCTCCCAAGAGAAGGTAAAGATCTCTGAGTTGATGATGACTGAAGGTCTGGAGCGAATTCCGGTTGCTGAAGCTGGTCCAGGCGACATCATCGCAGTCGCTGGAATCGAGACTATTACTCTGGGTGAAACTTTGGCAGATAGCGAGAATGCTCACGCATTACCTCCAATTACTGTCGATGAACCTTCCATCTCTATGACGATTGGTATCAATACCTCGCCACTTGCTGGCCGAATCGGCAAGAAATTAACGGCAAGACTTGTAAAGAATCGGTTAGATAGTGAATTGGTTGGAAATGTTTCGCTGAGAGTTCTAAATACCGATCGTCCAGATACCTGGGAGGTACAAGGTCGCGGTGAACTGCAGTTAGCGGTTTTGGTTGAAATGATGCGCCGCGAAGGCTTTGAACTTACTGTCGGAAAACCTCAAGTTGTAACCAAGATAATTGATGGCAAATTAAATGAGCCGATGGAGCGACTAACCATCGATGCCCCGGAAGACTATCTAGGAGTAATTACCCAACTTATGGCGCTCCGTAAAGGCCGAATGGAACAGATGGTCAACCACGGTACTGGTTGGATAAGAATGGATTTCAAGGTTCCGTCGCGAGGATTAATCGGTTTTAGAACCGAGTTCCTTACCGAGACTCGTGGCACAGGTCTGTTGCACCACGTTTTCGATGGTTACGAACCTTGGAACGGTGAGTTACGTACTCGCCCGACCGGCTCGTTGGTCTCAGATCGATCTGGAACAGCTACTTCTTACGCAATCTTTGGGCTGCAGGAGCGCGGCACTATTTTCGCTGAAGTTGGTTCTGATGTTTACGAAGGAATGGTCATCGGCGAGAATTCGCGTCCGGAAGATATGGATGTAAATATTGTCCGAGAGAAGAAATTGACCAATATGCGCGCAGCTGGTTCTGATGAAAACGAGCGACTTATTCCGCCAAAGATTTTAAATCTCGAACAGGCGCTGGAGTATTGCCGCGAGGATGAATGCGTTGAGGTAACTCCGGTAAATGTGCGGATCCGAAAAGTTGTTCTCGACCAGAACGAACGCTCCCGCCTAACCTCAAAGGCGAAAAAAGCCAACCAGGAGTAGCGCGACACGCCTTAAAAGGCTATTTGTCAGTGGGCTCCGCTCTAATGCCCCACATGAACCTCCGCGAACTTGCCTTCCAACTATCCGCTATTACCTTGATTGTCGATGCCGCAAAAGAGGCAAAAGAAAGGTTACGGCGCGAATTTGCAAGTGCACTAGATGAGGTTGGCGCAGATGCCGCTAAGGCGATGTTAGAAGGCGAAGAGATTGCCAAAGTCTCTTTGATCCATCCAAAAACCTCCGCCCAGGTACTTAATGAGAGCGCATTCATCTCCTGGGTGAAAGAGAATTGGGAGTATGAGATTGTTGAAAGTGTTAGAGACTCTTTCCGTAAACATATTTTAGATTCAGTTGAGAACGTAGATGGAAAGGCGATCTATCCTCGGACCGGTGAAGTTCTCGACTTTATAAATTTCAATTCTCGAGATCCATATATCGCAACGAGATTTAAAGATGGCGGCCGCGAAGCTTTGATTGAAGCTTTTCGGGCAGGATCTCTAACTCCTAATGAAGTTATGGCAGAAGAACTCTTAATGGCGGTGGGCCAGTAATGGGTTACTTCAATCTCGAACAATACGAACCTGTTGAGAATCGGATTCGCGCTTTCTGGTTGAAATACCCAAATGGACGATTGCTTACTGATTTGAATAGAACCGAACGCGCCGATGGGCGCGTTGAATGGATTTGTCGGACCGAGGCATACACAAGCTCAGATGAACTTCGACCGCAAGCAACCGGATACGCAACGGAGATCGAGGGAACTTCTCCTGTTAATCGTGCCAACGCGAGTGAGAACTGCGAAACATCGAGTATTGGACGCTGCCTAGCAAATCTTGGGTTTGCTGCGAAAGGAAAGAGACCAAGCCGAGAAGAGATGGGAAAGGCGATGCGTGGGGTCGCACGCAAAGATCTCAATAGCGGTGAATATGAAGCGCTTTTAAAACAATTAATCTCCTGCACCACTCAAGAACAGTTAGGCGCCTGGTCGGCATATGCCGCCACCTTCAATATGCCAGAAGGTAAACGGAGCGAACTACTTAGAGCCTTTAACGATAAGCGGAGACATCTTGTAAAGAGTTCCGAAGTTGCTTAGAAATTATCTGATAGTTGCACTTGATGCTAAGTGATCGCTAATCCCTAAGTGGCTATGAATCTTCGCAATTACATCGTTACTAGTTAGCTCTTTGCTCATTATGTAATCAAATTCAATACTTGGTTTCCACGAGGGATAAGTAGCGCCTTTAACTAAATCGTTCCAACCGATCAACTTTGGCCCAAGGCCCCACGGGAGATTGAAATCGCCGGTCATAATGTGAAGTCCCGGTAATTTCTCGACCCAATTAGAAATTTTACGAAGTTGTCCCCAATTCTTGAGCGGCACAAATGAGAGATGAGTAGTTGTTACTGAGATGCCGTTCTCTAATTCAGCGACCAACGCGGAACGCGGTTCATCATGTACGTAAATAAATTGTGGACGCTTCTCACCGGGCACAAGTAATGGCATACCAATTGGGGCCCTGCCAAGATTTATTCGATGCCATCGCTTTACCGGAATCTTTGAGACCATTCCAATTCCATACATTGCATCTGGCGGAATCGGTGTGGTGTTATCGAAAATAATTTCTTCAGTAACGCCATGCCACTTTGCTCCCGGAGTTCCATACATAGATGGCGCAAAGGCCCAATAAGGAGCGCCTATTTCTTCTGCAATTTGGCGCACTTGGTTGCCGTTACCCGAGCGATCTTGATGTACATCAACTTCCTGTATCGCAATTACATCACTGGCTACTTCTTTGGAGAGTAAATCGAGGGCGTTTTGCAGAGTGCCACCGGAGTTAGGCGGTATTGCCATTGCGTGAAGTAGGTTCCAAGAGGTGAGCGTAAATCCCTTCATATTTGCAAGGTTACTGGTCAATGGGGGTCGCTAGTAAGGTCGCCTCGTGTTGCTCAATTTGCCGCTCTCACGGAGCGAATTAGACCGCGCTGCTCATCTTCGCAGCGATGAAACTGCTCTTGCTGAGATGTGGCAGCGAGCGAAAATTATTGAGTTGATTGATGATCAGTTTCGCACAAGGGATGAGGCGTTGGATTATGTCTCTCCAGATGTATCGGGCGATCGTTTTTTTCTGGGCCTTGATAAAGCTGGAACTCCTTACTTTGCTGCTCATCGAAGAGGTTTAGAGGCGAACGCATCGGGTGAATTTCAAACTCTGCGCACCATCGGAAAGAAGTTAAATGATCTTGAAATCGGCGCAGCTGTTCACGCACTTGCATTGGCTCAGTGGCATGAAATTCATCAACGATGTGCAAAATGTGGTGGCCCCACCGAAATCGGAATGGCAGGAGCTATAAGAAAATGCACTTCTTGCGCAGCTGACCACCACCCAAGAACTGATCCTGCGATTATCGTCCTCGTTAAAGATGAGAGCGATCGAATACTTCTTGGTCGTCAGAAAGTTTGGCCGGAGAAGCGCTTCTCCACTTTTGCAGGTTTTGTCGAACCCGGTGAATCTTTTGAGAGCACCGTAATTCGTGAGGTTTCTGAAGAGTGTGGCGGCCAAGTTATCTCTATGAACTATCTTGGTTCACAACCGTGGCCATTTCCAGCCTCAATCATGATTGCTTACGAGGCGGTCATTTCAAATCCAGGAACCACTAAAGCAGATGGTGAAGAGATAGAAGAGATAATCTGGCTTGATCGAAATTTGTTAAAGACAAAAGTGGCTGCGAAAGAATTATTACTTCCACCAGCAATCTCGGTTGCTCGGGCGATGATTAATTCCTGGTACGGCAGCGATGCTCTGCGTGATTTGGCGACCGAAGAGAGTTGGCGCAATGTCGGCCGCTGAAGAAATTCTGGCTGCATTAGATGACGAACAACGAGCTGTTGCGACTGCAGTCCGAGGCCCAGTCTGTGTTATTGCGGGCGCCGGCACTGGAAAGACGCGAGCAATAACCCATCGGTTGGCATACGCAGTTGAAATTGGAATTGTCGAACCAAATCGAATTCTGGCTCTGACATTTACCGCGCGTGCAGCCGGAGAGATGAGATCACGACTTCGCACCTTAGGTGTTCCCGCGATTGCGGCGCGCACCTTTCACTCTGCTGCCTTAAAACAACTTATATATTTTTGGCCGGAAGCACTTGGCGGCAGATTTCCCTCACTTTTAACTAGCAAAAGCGCATTTCTTGGAGAAGCAATCGACCGAGCCGGATTGAAGTTAACTAAAAATCCAGCGCTACTGCGCGATATTTCCAGTGAAATTGAATGGGCCAAAGTGCAACAGGTTTCAAGCGATGAATATGTCGAGGCAGCCTTAAACCATTCACGAACCATTCGAGCGAGCGCTAGAAAAAGTAGAGAAGTTTTTGGTCTAGAAGATATCGCCAAGACCTATGAGGCCTACGAGAGTTTGAAGCGTCAAGAACGAGCCATCGATTTTGAGGATGTACTTCTCTTGACGGTAGGTATGTTGGAGGAGGTAAAAGAGATTCGCGACCGAGTTCGTGATCAATACCGCTATTTCACGGTAGATGAGTATCAGGATGTATCTCCACTTCAACAGCGGCTGCTTGATCTATGGCTTGGGAAACGTGAAGATATCTGCGTAGTTGGAGATCCTGCCCAAACAATTTACTCCTTTGCTGGGGCAACGCCAGCATTTTTACTTAACTTCACTAAGAGATATCCAAATGCTGAAGTCATTCGACTTAGCGCCGGGTACCGTTCCACACCAGAAATTATCAACATCGCAAATTCAATTTTGCGCAGCGGTGAATTAGGACATGACCTAGATGCAATTAATACTCATGGAGAACGACCTAAAGTTATTTCAGTGGCCTCAGAAGCAGAGGAGCTATTAACTATTGCAGAAACGGTAAAGAGTGAGGTCACATCTGGAGTTAAGTCCCTAGCTGTATTAGCTCGCACTAATTCCCAATTAGATGCTATTGAAGCTGCTTTAAATAACGCAGGCGTCGAAAATCAGATTCGTAGTGCAGAACGGTTCTTCGAACGGGGAGATGTCCGATCCATGATGGCTGCGATTCGAAGCGCCTCAGTTCTCTCATCAGGAGATTGGTTGAGTGAATTAAGGGATTTACTGAAATCATTTGGCGCAGAAGATAAATATGTAAGGGCGCTAATTCAATTAGCCCAGGAGCTATCAAACGATGGCATCGATTCCATGCGAGCTTTCCTCAGAGAATTAGAGGAGCGAGCCGACCAGAACAATCCACCGGATCTCCCCGGGGTAACGATTGCAACCTTGCATAGCGCGAAAGGTTTGGAGTGGGAGAGCGTGTTTCTTGCAGGAGCGTCTTCTAGATATCTACCGCTGGCAGATCCAATTGATGAAGAGCGACGCCTCTTCTATGTCGGAGTCACTCGCGCTAAGCGCACCCTTCATCTCAGCTATGCCGGCGATGCCAGCCCATTTCTTCGCGAGGCGGGGTTGGTTTAAAACTCGTTTGCCAAGAGAGAAGCTCTTGGCTTACCCTTACCCACATGCAGACAACTTCTAACAAGAAGAGCACCCAGGTGGCCGCTAAGCGCGCTCACCGCAATTGGGCTGCCTATTGGTCTGCTCCGTCGACAAAGTCGGTTTTCACCTATTTTGCGACAAATACCAAGGGTTCGACACCTGGAGCCTCTATCGAGTAAGTAAGAGATAGAGAAGCCCAGGGGCCTCGAATCCAAATGGATTCAGGCCCCTTTTTCTATCTCCGGTTGAGAGCAAAAACAGCGAAAACTTAGGAATCGAAAAAAAGAATCGAAAAAAAGGAATCGAAAACAGAGAGAAAAGAAAGGGAGAGGTGAGAACTATGACAGTTCTCTTCAGTGAGTTATTGGTACCAGGATGGGCAGAAGGCGAGAGCGCAAAGCTTGGCCTGGATTCCGTCACTGCCACCTATAGCGATCAACGCGCAATAACTCTGCCATGCCATAACGCTGACCCAGAACTTTTCTTCTCGGAGAAGAATGAAGAGATTGCTCTAGCAAAGAGTTTATGTGGCGCGTGTCCGGTTAGGCGCGAATGCCTGGCAGGCGCGGTTTCGCGTGAGGAGCCATGCGGAGTTTGGGGCGGTGAGTTATTTGAGGATGGTCAGGTAATCGCTAAGAAGCGCACACCTGGAAGGCCTCGCCTCGTTGAATTAGCGAGCGCTACTGCGTAGCGGTTCTTCTTGTAGATGGGAAGGCGTAATCTCGGGAAACCAAGAGAGCGCCTCATCCCTGAAATTTCCTTGAGCGCGTAGCTGACAGAAGATTCCAGTCGTTCCCAAAGTAACTCGATGAATTAGCACATATTCCGCAGGGAGATTTAATTGGAACCCAATTTTTGCGGTGGGATTTCTTGGGTCGCCAACGCGAACGCTCTGTTCACGTAACCACTCGCGGGTATATTCAAAATAAGGAGTTCGCAAGGGTTCGACTAGAGGGAGCAGATAATCGAGTACTAATTGGGGATCAACATCAACATCGGGAAGTATAAATCCATCCTCTTTAAAACCGTTATATAGAGCGAGCGCATCACCTTCGAGCGCATTACGTAAAAGATTCTTAAATGGTTCCGGGAAACCATTCGGAAGTCGATTACAAGCACCAAAATCAAGAACGCCTAATCTGCCATCTGCAAGCACTCGGAAATTTCCTGGATGAGGATCGGCGTGTAGCAAACCAGCTCGCATTGGGGCGGTGAAATGGAATCTTGCTAATTTAATTCCGGCGTTATTTCGCTCATCTTGATCGCCATCTGCGATTACGCGAGCAAGCGGTTTTCCTTCCAACCATTCACTTACCAAGATTCGATCGGTAGCCAATACAACTTTAGGGATCGCGATATCTGGATCATCGAGGTAGGCATTCCAGCAAGCTTCTTGGGCTTGTGCCTCAAATCGATAATCAACTTCTTCGATGATGCGAGCCTTTAATTCCTCTAGCAGCGGCTTCATCTCAAGCCCCGGCATAAATAATTGGAAAATCTTTGAGAATCTCTCAATCTGGTTTAGATCCGAGACCAGCGCTTCAGCGGCTCCGGGGTATTGAATCTTTACTGCAACTACCCGACCATCTTTCCAGCGACCGCGATGGACCTGGCCGATTGAGGCAGAAGCAGCAGGCTTATCTTCAAATTCAGCGAAGTTGTCACGCCAATCTTCGCCGAGTTCTTTTGCTAAAACTTTATGTACTACTTTTGCAGGTAGCGGAGGCGCCGCTTCCTGAAGTTTTACAAGAGTCTGTCTATACGGCTTAGCAATATCTTCTGGTAGCGCAGCTTCAAAGACCGAGAGCGCTTGGCCAAATTTCATGGCTCCGCCTTTTAGCTCGCCGAGAACTTTAAATACTTGTTCTGCGGTTTTCTCTTGCAGTTCTGCAAATGCAAATTGTGGCGATTGACCAATTAATTGTCGGCCGAATCCAAGCGCGCCACGTCCCGCAACCGCCAACGGAATGCTCGCTAACTTGGCGCTACGTGTGCTGGTCTTACGGGGGATTTCATCGGCCACCCACGAATTCTCTTACTTAGGCGGATGTAGCGCGAGTTGAAGGCAGGCTGCGACAACCGCACCTCGGCTGAATCTGCCAATTTGTGATTTGAGGCGCAATTAAATCGCTGCCTTTATAAGTGGCGCTGCTACCGATAAGCGAGCTGGAGCCAGTATCGGCAAATCTCATTACTTCTATCGTTGAAATTGCGGCAGCCAAATTAGATAGAGCAGATCCAAATTCCCGTTGTGGGGATTTAAAAATGTAATCCTTATTTACCGGTATCGCTCCGGTTTCAACTTCAGATATCGCAAGACAGTTCGCGCAGGGGGTTTTTCCGGCGATAACAATCGGACCAATTCTTACTGAATCCGGGGTGTAATTGATTAATAGATGGCTGACGCCTTCTCTAAGCCAACGCTCCTGGGCCTCGGGAGATGGCGCTCCAATCGAGATCGCGAATAAATATTTATTGGTAGGTTCGATTGGTTCAGGGTATAGCGAAGCATCTCTTTCAATCCGCCGGATGAGGTCTGAGCGATTTATTCCGAGTTCACATTTCTGCATTTGTGTACCACTTAGGTCGCTAATAGAACTCTCGCCAGGCAGATGTAAAGAGGTAAGTTCAAAGCCAGATGCCTTAAGTGCTGCGAAGAGATTTATCGCGATCCGATTTGAAGAGTTAGGTGAGACAATAATTTCAATTGAAAAGTTTCGCCTGGCAACTAATTTCGAGCGGCCACCATCAATATCTCCTTCTTGACGGGAGGCGCAATCAGATTCAACTTCGAATCTCTCCAAAAACTGTTGGAGCGCTAAGTTTCGAGTTCCATCAATTGAACTTAAAGAGAAGCGATCAGCTCTATATCGATATGAAATCTCAGTTACTTTTTGGTCCAGCAGGTTGAGTTTCGCTAACCCCTCTAGAAGAGGTTTATCTTTTTTCTCGAGCGCGTTATTTATCAACCGCTCGAGCATCTCTTGGAAGGGAATATCACCAATCTTTTCAGGTAATTGAAGATAAGTTAATTGATCGCCGATATAGAGCTGGTTGCCGCTACGCCAGATTGATATGCCAGCTTTTAATTTCGGTGCCATCGATGGATGCTCTAATGAAATTCCAGGTAGCCCTTGATGCACTCCATAATTCATGTGGAGAGTTATGCAATTCGTTTAACTTTTAAGAAAGAAAAAAGCGGGGGCAGCGCCCCCGCTCTCAAACTTTTACGCTCCTAAGGGAGCTGTTTATGCTTTGCCTATTAAGCGTTGCCTATTAAGCTTTGCCTAGAATGCGATTAACAGTGGTGCCGCATACAGGGCACTTGCCCTTCGCCATACGACGACCAGAGTCCGAGACGTTCACAGTCCCTTCGAACTGACGCTTCTCTTTGCACTTAACGCAGTAGGCCTCACCTTTGTATGTCTCAGCCATTTCTTCCTCCGATCCTCACAGGTTTGTCCTGTGAATACCCTGACCATACCCCCGGGCCACGTTCAAAATGTCGCAATCCACGCACGGCGAGCGATATTTCTCGCTCAAAATCGAGATTTTCCCCTCAAATGAGGATTTTTAGCGCTACTGGCCGCGAGCGCCGGCTTCATACCCCTCTAGATAGGCATTGGCTAAATCGCTCCGCTCAAAGCGAGCCAGCAGCGAATGGAAATTCTCTCCGTGATCTGGAATCTCAAGATGAATTAGTTCATGAACCAAGATGTAATCGAGAACATAATCAGGCGCGCCGTTTAATCTCTCCGAGATTCGAATTGTCCGATCAACAGTTGTGCAAGATCCCCATCGTTCATCCATCTTCCGCCATTTAACGCTGGCGGCCTCAACTTGAAATTCTGGGAGATAGCGCGCTTGTAAGGCGTGAGCCTTTGCGAAAAGATCACTATCGCTGATTTTTTCTCGGGCTTCACGAGTTAGAACTTTTTCAACCATCTCCGGGATGACCGCCTGAATCTTGGAATTTGAGAGATGGGCTGGCACTTGGATAACTATCGATCCATGCTCGCGGTAGGCGCTTATGGAGCGGCTCCTTCTTGAACTTCGAACCACTTTTATCTCAGCGCCGCCCGAGACTTCCATCGGTGGAATTCTAAGTTCGGTGCTTTTCTTCGCCTTTGTCCGCATTCCGGCGAGATTAGCCCCGAATAAATCATCTTGGATGTAGTTATCCACACGCCTACGCCTCTCTAAAACAATCTCAGCGCCTACAACTCTAGAGGTGTACCTGAGTCTTTTGTTGGAGAAACTTGCTTAGAGAAGTTGATTATTTACTTCGCGATGTCGTACTTTGCGACCACGAAGTCCCCGGATAACCGTTCTTTATCTGCAAGGGGAAGGCAGATAATGAATTGTGCGCCCGGGGGCTTCGCTTTTTTTGAGTTAAATATTCGAGTCAAATTTGTAGATCAACGAGCGTTAGGGATTAAGACCGGAGAGGTCGTCTGGAACCGTCATCGCTTTGAGAAAGCCTTCGGCATCAGAGAGTTGTTCCGCGCTTGGAAGAAGAACTGCCTCGTCCCAGATTGCGTCGCGCACTTTAATATCGCGCAATTTCGCAACCTGATTCCAAAACTCTCGCGCTTCTCGAGTGCGTCGAGGCGAGACTTCTAGCCCAACCATCGTTGCAAACAATTGTTGCGTAGGGGATTTGGTGGCGCGCCTGCGCTGTTGGGTCTCACTTAATTTTGCGAAATCAGGTAAGCGATCTTGAACTGCTTCCGCAACAACAGAATCAATCCATCCTTCGATGAGCGCGAGTAGCGTCTCTAACTTTTCCAGTGCAGCTTTTTGAGCTGGAGTTTCTTCGGGGGTAAAGAGGCCACCTGACATAGCCAAAGTCATGGATTCTGGATTAGAGATATCTAATTCACCTGAATCAATAGCGCTCTGGGCCTGCTCAGTCATCGCAGTTATATCTACTTTGATTCCTTTGCCGTAAGTGGAGATTGCGGAGTTGATGTGGTCACGGAGCCACGGCGCACCAGCGAAGAGTCGAGCTGCCGCAACTTCACGTAGCGCGAGATAGATTCGAATCTCTCGCTCATCAATCTCTAAGCCCGCTCCCCAAATGGCAACATTCTGCGGAACAAGTTGTGCTCGAACTGGATTTAAAAGAGGGAGCGCAACGTCGTTGGCTCCGGTAACGCTAGTTGAGAGAGCGCCGATGGTCTGGCCGAGCTGCGTGCTGATCATTGAACTCATAAAAGTTGAGATGATGGAAGTAATTGTGGATTTGGATAGATTAAATGGAGCTCCGGGGAGCGTTATCTCTTCAGAATCGCCTGAATTCTCTTCAAATAATTGAGTCATAGCTTCACTCATACCTGAGACCAACGGCTTAGCAATCTCTTGCCATCCGGTGAGAGTTGAGTCAATCCAATCGCGACGACTCAGGGCACATCCTTCTGGAATCGGAAGATTCGGAAATACGGTCGCTTCGTTCATCCAGAGATCTGCAATCTGTAGAGCTTCACGAGTTTCATTCTGGCTAGCAAGAGTTACCGGAACGTCACCGTGGGCCGAGAGAAACTTTCTTGAGATATCTCTTATCAACTCTTTGGAGAGCGCAGATGGTGTTGCTTGACCGGAGAGCGATGCCATTAACCCCGGTAGATTTAATCCAAGGCCAGAGAATTGTTTGAAAATTTCCTGGAAATCAAAAGGATTGTTGGGATCTTTTGGATCCTCAGAAGAGTCATCAGGCGTAAATCCGAAATTACCCAATTTCTTCACCCACCTTCTCTAGTTAATCCTCGTTTGGTTCCAGTTCTGCTTACCCTGTCACCGTTACCCTGCTCCCGCACCTTCTAACCAGATAACTGTGAGATTTCTTCCCGAACTGTTTTCTCCGCGCTTTCTCAGCCACCCTAACCTAGGCTAGTAGGGTGCTAATTCAACTTGCGGTTCAACTAGAGGCTCAACTCGCTAGCGATTCCGCCAGCGCTCCAGTACCAGCCCTAGTTTGGTTGATTATCCCGGCTCTCGCCCTAGTCGGTGGTCTTGCTTATGCTTATTGGGTGACAAAGTTAAAGAGCAAATACGATAATCAAGTCAATCGCTCTGTTGGAAGATTTCAAAAATTTCAAGATTCATTTAATGACTCTCGAAATAATTCCAATCACGATAACAGCCAAAACTCCAATCAGTAATGAGTCCAATCAGAAATGAGTGATTGCATCTGATGCGAGATATTTCCCCGCTGAGATACCGCTGGCCGCTCACTGCTCGAATATTTTTCTTTTTTCTTGCTATCGCTACGCTAGCGGCGCCGATTCCATACGTTTATTTCAAGCCTGGCGTCCCAAATGATGTAACGGGAAAATTAATCACGATAGAGCGGGCGCAAACTTATAAACCAAATGGCAAGCTCTACTTAACTTCAATCCTTGTAACTAATCCCCAATCCCCAGTTTTTGGCGCTGAAACCCTCTATAACTGGGCGATTGGCCCGCACGCAGTTCTGCCGCGTGAGAGCGTTTATCCACCAGCAAGCAGAGATCGCCAAGTCACACAAGACTCAAGAGTTGAAATGGCCATATCTCGTACCGCAGCAACGGCTGCCGCCCTAAATTATCTCGGCTACGAGATAACTGAAGATTACGTGGTCAGCAGGGTCCGTGAATATTCAAATGCGGTTGGACTTCTTAAAGAGGGCGATCGAATTCGCGTAGTTGATGGGAAAGTTATAAATGAAATTGAAGAGATAAGAGAGGCGTATAAGGGTCGCAAAGTTGGCGATGTAATTCGAATCGAAGTTGAAAGAGTTATTGATGGTCAACTTAAGAGAATTGCTCTGGATGTAAAACTCTCAAAAAATATTGAAAGTGGAAACGGTCCTGCGATTGGCATTCTGGTTGGAACTAACGCGGAGTTTCCGATAGATGTATCGTTTAATCTCCGCGGAGTCGGCGGGCCAAGCGGTGGATTGATATTTGCCCTTGGCGTTGTTGAGAAACTTGGTGCTGAGGACTTGCTGAGAGGAAGATCGGTTGCTGGAACTGGAACTATCACTCCAAGTGGTCGAGTGGGCGCAATTGGCGGAATTGAAGAGAAAATGATCGGAGCTTCACGTAAAGGAGTGACGATTTTTCTCGCACCTCGAGAGAATTGTGTGGATATCCGACATATTCCGAGAGGTTTACAGGTAATTCCAGTCAATACGCTTGCTGAAGCTATTACTTACCTCCGCGCTCCCGATAGCTTCAAATTTCCTACTTGCGAGAGTTTGGATAACCTCACCTCATGACGTTTGGCAACGGCCCCGAAAATCCATTCCGTAATTTCAACTTTCCCAAAAGAAATCCGGGACAACCTAGGCGTTTAGGGGCGCTCCCAATAACTGTAATCGTTCTTACCATTCTGGCAGTAGTTCTGGTTTCGCTAAGTGGTTTCTATGTTGATTACCTATGGTTTAGGTCAGTTGATTACTCATCAGTCTGGACAACGCTATTAGTAACTAGAGCGACCTTATTTTTTGCATTTGGATTAGTCACTTCTCTTGTCATTGTCGCTAACATAATCGTGGCATACAAACGGCGACCAATTTACGTTCCAACTACAGTCGAAGCCGACAATCTTGAACGTTATCGAGCTCAGATAGAGCCAATAAGAAAGATAGCGATAGTTGGAATCTTCTTGGCAATCTTTTATTTTGCCGGATCGGCTGGCTCCCAGTTCTGGGAGAGTTGGCTTCTTTATAGAAACGCAACGCCATTTGGCGTTTTAGATCCACAATTTAATCGCGACATCTCTTTCTTCATGTTCACCTTACCTTTCTGGCAAGCGCTCGTAGGTTGGGCAATTTCAACTTTGATATTGGCAACTATTGCCGCAACTGTTGTTCATTACATCTACGGTGGAATTCGCCCACAAGTTCGCGAAGATCGCACAACTGTTACCGCTCGTGTTCAGCTATCAATTCTCCTTGGTGCGATTGTGGCGATAAAAGCTATTGCATATTGGTTAGATAGATTTGCACTCGCGACTTCAGATGAAGGCATCATTACCGGTCTTACATACACAGATGTGAACGCAGTACTTCCAGCAAAATCAATCCTTACCGGAATTGCCATAATCTGCTCACTTCTCTTCTTCGCAAATATCATTCGCCGTTCCTGGGTTTTACCTGCAGCTGGCTTGGCACTTCTAGGAATTTCATCGTTCTTAATCTCCGGCGTATATCCAGCTTTAATCCAACAATTCCAAGTTAAGCCAAGTGAATCTGCAAAAGAATCGCCATATATTCAAAGAAATATCGAATCGACTAGAGCTGCATACGGTTTAGATAAAGTCGAAGTTAAGGATTACCAGGCCACGATCGACACAAGTGCAGGTCAGTTGAATAACGATGTCGATACCGTTGCGAACATCAGGTTGATGGACCCCAATGTCTTATCCTCAACGTTCCGCCAACTCCAACAGATTAAGCCTTATTACACATTTACCGAATCATTAGATGTTGACCGCTACATGATCGACGGCAAGATGCGCGATATGGTGGTTGCGGTACGTGAATTAAATATTGAAGGAAACCCAAATCGAAATTGGATTAATGATCATCTCGTTTATACCCACGGGTTTGGATTTGTCGGAGCATATGGAAATGCCCAAGATAACGATGGAAAGCCGGTTTTCACGATGGGGGATATCCCACCTAAAGGAATTTTAGGAGATTTCCAACCAAGAATTTATTTCGGTGAGAATAATCCTGAGTATTCGATTATTGGTGCACTTAAAGGCGGCGATCAGGTCGAATTTGATTACCCTGATGATGCATCTCCAAATGGCCAGAAGAATTACACCTACACCGGTTCAGGTGGAGTGCCGATGGGCTCACTGTTTTCAAGGTTGTTATTTGCTATCCACTACCAAGAGCAGCGGATACTTTTATCTAACTTAATCAACTCCGAATCAAAGATCGTCTTCAATCGAGTCCCTCGAGATCGGGTTGCGAAAGTTGCACCTTGGTTAAAGCTAGATGGCGATCCATACCCAGCTATCGTCGATGGCAAGATTGTCTGGATTATTGATGGCTACACAACCAGCGCTGGCTATCCTTACTCTCGAACCGTAGATGTCTCTGGTGCAACGACCGATGCGTTGAATATAAATAACAATCCACTTACCGCGGTCCCTAATTCCAAGATTAATTACATAAGAAATTCAATTAAGGCGACGGTAGATGCATACGACGGAACGGTCACTCTCTACGCTTGGGATGAGAAAGATCCAGTCCTTCAGACTTGGACTAAAGCATTCCCGACGGTTGTAAAGCCACGCTCTGAAATGAGTGAAGCGCTCATTTCCCACGTTAGATACCCAGAAGATATCTTCCGCGTACAACGAGATGTCTTATCTCTCTACCATGTGAAAAATGCCAATGCCTTCTATGGTGGACAAGACTTCTGGAGGGTTCCAAGAGATCCTTCGACTCTTGGCGCAAATGCAGGCGCGCAACCTCCGTATTTCTATACCTTGAAAGTGCCAGGAGAAGAGAAGGCTTCATTCTCCTTGACTACACCATTTGTTCCAAGAGGTGGCCGTGAGAATCTCTCTGCATTCGCAGTTGTAAATTCAGATCCAGGCGAAAATTATGGAAAATTTACGGTTCTCCAATTACAGCGTTCGACAAATATTGCAGGCCCTTCACAGGTTGCCTCTAACTTCGAAGCGAATCCAACGGTTGCGCTCTCGCTCTCGTTATTACGTCAAGGTGGATCGGATGTTGTACTAGGAAATCTCTTGACTCTTCCGGTTGGCGGCGGGTTACTTTACGTACAGCCGGTATATGTAAGAGCTACTGCTAATACCGCGGCTTATCCACTTCTCCAGAAAGTGCTTGTTTCATTTGGTGAAAAGATTGGATTTGATGACACGCTTCGCGGCGCACTTGATCAAGTATTTGGTGGCGATAGTGGATCTCGCGATATTCCAGGTACCGATGCGCAACCAGGAACAGGTAGTGGCGGAAATGATCTCCAACAAGCGTTAGAAAGTGCGCAACGAGCACTTGCTGATGCGCAAGCAGCGTTGACGCGCGGAGATTTTGCGGCTTATGGAAAAGCGCAAGATCGTTTGAAGGCTGCGATTGAAGCGGCTGTTAATGCGCAGCGTCGCTAGAAGCAATTACACCGAAGAAAAGAAGTAATTTGTTTCAACAGAGATCAACCTCTATTGTTCGACATACCGACGCGGGGTGGAGCAGCTCGGTAGCTCGCTGGGCTCATAACCCAGAGGTCGTAGGTTCAAATCCTGCCCCCGCTACCAAAATTTCTTATTGATCTTTTGTTTTTTTGGGATCCGACATTCGACCTGCATGAGCGACCGCCGATGGATCGCGTTTTGACTTGATCAAACTGGCAATAGTAGAAATCGCAAGAATTGAGCCGATTACTATGAGAGAGATATTGGTAGAAATCTTGGTGGGAGCATCGAATTCTTCATATGCCCAGAGCAACATAAGTTTAATTCCGATAAAGACCAAGATAAACGAGAGCCCGAGCGAGAAGTAAATAAGTTTCTGAACCAAATTCTTCATTAGAAAATAAAGCGCTCGTAATCCAAGTAAGGCAAAGGCGTTTGCTGCGAAAACCAAGAATGGCTCTTGGGTAACTCCAAAAGTGGCCGGTATCGAATCAAGAGCGAAGAGTAGATCAGTAGCGCCAATGGCAATCATGACCAGCAGAAGCGGAGTAGCAAACCGTTTTCCATTCTCTTTTATAAATAGCTTCGTGCCATGATATTTATCTGTGAAATTAAATTTTCGCTGGGCATAATTTACGATTGGATTTTCGCTCAGATCGGGATCTTCATCCCAATGTTGCATTAACTTGATGCCGGTCCAGAGTAAGACGGCACCGAAGATTACAAAGGTGAAAGCAAAGGCCTCAAGCGCAGCAGCACCAATAGCGATGAAAATCGCCCTCATAATCAAGGCAAGAATTATTCCGACCATCAATACGCGTTGATGGTAAATCGTAGGTACCGCAAAATTACTAAGAATAATTATGAAAACGAAGAGGTTGTCCATAGATAGCGATTTCTCGACGATATATGCAGCGAAATACTCTTTTCCGAATTGCGTCCCGAAATCGGCCCAAACCCAAATTCCAAATATGACAGCTACAGCTATATAGAAAACCGACCAGAAGGTAGCTTCTTTAAAGGAAACATCATGAGCTTTACGAGTCGAAGTTAATAGATCAAAGAGTAGGAGCCCAAGAATAAGAGCAACTGTCAACAACCAGATTGAAAAAGTTATATTCACCGGGAGAGATTAGTGCTCCGATTGAGTCGGAGCGAATTTAAAACGACGAAAAGACTTGAAAATGCCATTGCGCCACCGGCATACATCGGATCTAGCGCACCAAGAGCGGCAATTGGAATACCGATAATGTTATAAATAAAGGCCCAACCCAGATTAGTACGGATGATTCTTAGAGTTTTCCGAGAAAGATCAATTGCATTTAGGGCGTTACCGAGTTTTGGCTGCATCAAAGTGATATCTGCAGTTGCAATTGCAGTATCTGTCCCTGTCCCCATCGCAATACTTAAATCTGCTGCGGCTAAAGCTGCGGCGTCATTTACTCCATCGCCAATCATCAATACTTTAGAACCGGTCGCTTGTAGCTCCTTTACCTTTTCAATTTTCATCTCTGGGGTAGCGCTTGCTAATACCAAGTTCTCATCGATGCCGACTTCATGAGCAACTCGTTTTGCTACCGCTTCATTATCTCCAGATGCAAGATATATCTGGATTCCTCTATTCCGAAAAGCGCTGATAGCTGCTGCTGAATCAGGGCGAATAGTGTCACCCACTTCAAACGCAGCGACCGCAATGCCATCGATTGCTGCAAGTGCAATCGAATTTCCATTTTTCTGGGAGATGCTAATAACTGACTCAAAAGAATCTGGGATATTCAATGTTGCTTTACGAATTGCGTTTGGCGAGCCAATAATTACCGGTAAGCCAGATGCAGCAAATTGGACTCGAGCGGCAATACCTTGGCCGCTTGTCTCTTCTAAATCAGTAAACGGAAGAGTTTTTCCAATCGGATTTTCACTAACTAGATATCTGGCAATTGCGCCTGCAACGGGATGATTACTCTCTCGCGCAACGGTCAAAATCGCTAATTTCATCGCTTCTTCTGTGATTCCAATCTTTGAAGAGTGAAGAAAGATTTTGTTAACAACCTGCATCTGACCGGTGGTGATAGTCCCAGTCTTATCCAAAATCACCGTATCTATCTTTGGTGCAACTTCCAAGACCGCAGTTCTTCGCAAGATGATTCCGCTACGCGCGCCTCGACCGGTAGCAACAAGGAGTGCAACTGGAGTTGCCAATCCAAGCGCACACGGACAAGCGATTACTAGGACTGCTACCGCCGCTGAAATTGAGTTTGAAAGTGGATTTTCTAGATAAATCCAAATCGCTAAAGTTCCTAAGGCAAAGAGCAGAACTACTGGAACAAATACTGCGCTAATTCGATCCGCAAGTCGTTGTATCGGCGCTTTCTCGCTTTGCGCCGAAAGTACCATCTTGGTAATTCGAGATAGTTCAGTGTCACTTCCTACGCGTGTTGCACAAATTACCAATCGACCCGATTGATTTATTGCGCCTGCAATTACTTCAGACCCGACGCTAACTTCAATGGGAAGCGATTCGCCTGTGAGGAGCGAGTTATCTACTGAACTGGCACCCTCTATAACTCTGCCATCTGTTGGGATCCGTTCACCAGCGCGAACGATGCAATATTCGCCAACTTGTAGATTTTCAATTGGGGCAACAATCTCTTCGCTTCCACGAAGAATTCTGACTTCCTTACTTCCAAGTGAAATTAGTTTTGCCAGTGCGCTACCTGCGCGACGTTTAGCTCTGGACTCAAGATACCTTCCGAAGACGATAAAGGTTATGACCGCTGCTGCGACTTCGGCATAGATATCTCCCGCACCGGTGGAGTTTGCATAGATAGACCAACCAAAAGCTGTAATTGATCCGAGCGAAATTAAGTTATCCATGGTTGGGTGTGTGAGATTTCGCAGCGCAGCTCGATGAATTGGCCAAGCTATAAAGATTACGACTGGAGCGGTGAGAGCGATTGCTAACCAGCCACTCGGAGAATAGAGAGGGTTCGGTATGCCGAATCTATCAAGTTGCGTAAGAATAAAAGTATCTACATCACCGTGAATTGAGTGAACCATGGAAATAATAATTACGGGGATGGTAAAAATAATCGCAAGAAGTGTGCGAAGTCCCATCTTGCGCGAATGAGAGAAGCTCTCACTCTCATCAGTTCGCAATTTTGCCGAATAACCGGCGCTCTTTACCGCGTCAATAAGTTCCTTACTCTTTGTTCCGCGTGGGACTAATACGTGAGCGCTCTCAGTCGCAAGGTTAACCGTGGCTTTGGCTCCAGGAACTTTATTTAGAGATCTTTCAATTGTTGCTACGCAGGATGAGCACGTCATTCCTGTGACTTGTAGATCTACTTGCTCTAACTCAGGATTTCCAAGCATTTCAATTTCCGTGTTTTTCAGTATTGATAGCGGCTAAGAATTTGGGATGAAGTGTGCGATTAGAAGATATGCCGCCGGCTCCAAATGGTCCGGAAACGCCTTGGAAGTCCGAGAAGATTCCTCCCGCTTCTTCAACAATGACTGCGAGCGCTGCCATATCCCAGAGCGCTAATTTAGGTTCAGCAGCGATATCAACTGCACCTTCTGCTACCAACATATGTGACCAGAAATCTCCGATGCCACGAACTCGCCAAACCTGATCGAGTATCGCCAAGTAACTTTCCTTGCGATCTCCCCAATCTGCTAAATCAGAGAAGGAGATAGAAGCATCGCTTAACGCCGCAACTTTAGAAACGCTAATTTGGGTAGCAGGTCCACCATTTACCTCCGTAAATGCGCCAAATCCGGTCGCTGCGTACCAACGCCTGAATAAGGCAGGTGCGCTAACCATGCCAGCGATTACGCGATCTACACCTGATTCATCTCGTTCAACTAAACCAATTAGCGTTGCCCAAATTGGAACGCCACGCAAGAAATTCTTAGTGCCATCTATTGGATCAATAACAAAATATCGACTGCCCTTTGAAATCTTTTCTGGAGAGCCAAACTCTTCACCGACAATCAAATAGTCAGGGCGTTCATTTGAAAGGATTTTGCGAAGCGCTTCTTCAACAGAACGATCCGCGTCGGTGACTGGCGTCATGTCTGGCTTTGTCTCAATCTTCAAATCCAGCGCGTGATAGCGCGCCATCGAAATCTCATCTGCAGTATTCGCAAGAGATTTGAGGAGCTCGATCTCACCAGCACCGGAAGATTTCATAGAACTAGATTAGCGTTCGCTGGCAGCCAGTATTCGGCGCAAACCTGCGATCCGCCGCTTTGTTCCGCTTTCACTCGCTTCATTTAGGGCGCAGCCGGCTTCATCATGAGAGCAGTTTTTCGGACACTTAACAATTAAGCGCGCTAACTCTTCAAAGGAACCGATGATGCGATTTCGATCTATATGTTCTAGCCCAAAAGATCGCACACCTGGGGTGTCGATAACCCAGCCAGAGCCCGGAAGTTCGAAAGCAAAAGCGCTTGAAGAGGTATGACGGCCTCGACCAGTTGCTTGGTTTACATCTCCAGTTGAGCGAAGTGAGTTCTCAATGATTGCATTTACTAAAGTTGATTTTCCGACTCCGCTATGGCCGATTAGAACTGAGCGCTTACCATTTAATGCGCTTCGTAACTTAGTCAAAACCTCTGATTTAGCAAGATTACTGCGATCATCTTTAGGAAGTGCGCTTCTATAAATTTCAATATCTAGAGGTTCGTAATCCGATGTGAATTCAATTGGATCGGCAAGATCAGATTTTGTTATTACTAGTATCGGTTTAATTCCTTGATCGAAAGCTACGGCCAGACAGCGATCTACGAAACCGTGGCGCGGCTCTGGATTTGCGGCGGCTACGACAATTAGGAGTTGGTCTACATTTGCGGCGACTACTTTCTCTTGCGCGCCCGCATCATCAATCGTGCGCGACAATGCATTTCGTCTCGGCTCTACTTCGACTGCTCTAGCTAATGTTCCGGGTACGCCGGAAAGATCGCCATCAAGTTTTATTGAATCGCCCACAACAACCGAGTTCTTACCTAATTCTCTTGCTTTCATGGCGGTAATGACTAAGCCGCTATCCATAACTGCCGTAATTCGTCCACGATCAACTGTGATCACTGTAGCTGTAGCACGTGACGAATAATCGGGTCGATCCTTACTTCTTCTCGGCTTCGAACGGGGAGCGCGAATTCGCGCATCTGCCTCGTCATAGCGTTTTCTCATCTGAGAAGAGTGCTCCAAAGTTCTACAAAATTGGGGAGGGTCTTGCGAGTGGTTTCAATATTTTCAACTTCTATTCCGGGAACTTTCAATCCCAAAAGAGCTCCTGCCGTTGCCAATCTGTGATCTTCATAAGTATGAAATATTCCTGAGTGAAGTGGTCTAGGTTCAATCAATAGCGAATCTGGACTTTCGGTTACTTTCCCGCCGAGTAATTCCAATTCAGTTTTAAGAGCCGTCAAGCGATCAGTTTCGTGTAAACGAAGATGTCCAATCCCAGTTAAATTTGATGGTGAGTCTGCCAGCGCAGCTAGTGCGGCAATTACCGGAGTTAATTCACCTTCATCATGAAGATCAATATCTACTCCGTGAACTACGCCATTTCCTTTTATTCTTAAACCGGATTCGACGAAATCTATGGTTGCGCCCATTTTGGTAAAGATTTCTCGGAGACGATCTCCTGGCTGGTTTGTCTTAAGAGGCCAATCGCGAATAATTAATTCACCACCGCAAACCATTACCGCGGCCATAAAGGGAGCAGCATTAGATAGATCTGGCTCAATAATCATGGTTTTTCCAGTGAGCGATCCTGTCACTTTCCAAAGATTTTCTTTATAGCTAACTTCTGCGCCAAAGGCTTCCAATAAGTTAATGGTCATCTCGATATGCGGAAGAGACGGTAATCGTTCGCCTACATGACGTACCTCAAGGCCATTGCTCATTGCGGGTGCGGAAAGTAAGAGCGCTGATAGAAATTGACTCGAGTTACTTGCATCTACTTCGACAGCGCCACCAGTTATCTCTCCGGAACCATTAATTGTTAGCGGGAGTGCGAATCTTCCTCCGTGTTCTATGGAAACCCCAAGATCTATTAACGCTTTGATCAGTGGTCCTACAGGTCTTTCATGAGATCTCGGGTCGCCATCAAAATGAATTAAGCCCTGCGCAAGTGCGGCAACGGGAAGTAGAAATCGCATTACCGTCCCAGCATTTCCAACATCTATTGCAGCTGGGCCAATAAGTTTTTTTGGGTTAACTTGAATGGTCGCATCGCTTTCCGAAGATGCAACTGAAATTTCAACTCCGAGCGCTTTGAGAGCTTTAATCATTAACTCGGTATCGCGAGAATGAAGCGGCCGGATCAAAGTAGAGGGGGTTTTTGCCAAAGCGGCGAGCACCAAAGCTCGATTAGTTACGGACTTAGATCCTGGGATTGTTAAAGTGGCAGAAATTGGCTTGTCACCTCTAAATGGTGCCTGCCATTGGCTCATCATGGAATTCTACCTGTTGGATTAAATTGAAGAAGTCGACTTAAATGTCAGCATGTGCGGAAGATTTGCGCTCTCAGCGATGGCGTCAGAAATTGCCGAGGAGTTCAATATAAATGGTGAACCGAATCGCACATTACCTGTGGATTGGAACATTAAGCCAACTCAAGATATCTACATAATCAAGACGCAAGAGAGAAATCTTGATGTGGTTAGTTGGGGATTGATTGCGCCGTGGAGTAAAGATGGTGAGGCGGCGTTACGCTCGCAATCGCAGGCTATTAATGCAAGATCGGAAACGGTCTTTGAAAAACCGACTTTTCGAAACGCGTTTCATCATAAGCGATGCTTAATTCCAGCAAGTGGATATTACGAATGGGCTACTGAATTAGGAGCTCTTAAATCAAAACAGCCGGTCTATATTTCGCGGAAAGATTCTCACTTACTTGCTTTCGCTGGAATCTTTGATACTTGGCGATCGCCAGAAGGTGTCGAACGAAAAAGTGCGGCAATTATGACCTGCGATGCGGTTGGGAAACTCGCGAAAGTCCATAATCGAATGCCAGTTTTTCTACCAAAAGAATTATGGGATAGCTGGCTGAATTCAGATTTATCTGAAACTAAAGCTCTTATGGAGATTGTAAATTCGAGAGAGGATGACAGCGCGCTGCAGTTCTGGCCGGTTCGCCCATTAGTAAATTCCATTAAAAACAATGGGGCAGAATTAATCGAGCCTCTTGAAGTTGGAGATCCCGAGACGCTCTTTTAGCAATCCGGTCATAAAATTATCCAACTCGGTTATGAGACGATACCCTTAGCAGTGATGGCGAAGAAAGAGTCAGAGCGGAAAGAATCAGAGCGAAAAGAGTTGAGCAAGGTCTCAAACTCTGGTGCTGGTGAATTGGTTCGCGTTGATCGCGAAAAGGAATCTGCCGCCGAACGAGCGAAGCGTTTTGAGAAAGATGCTTTGCAATATATGAATCAGCTTTATGCCGCTGCGCTCCGGTATACGAGAGATCCGGACGATGCACAGGATTTAGTTCAAGATACTTATGCAAAGGCTTACACCTCATTTCATCAATTTGAGCCTGGAACTAATTTGAAAGCTTGGCTCTATCGAGTTCTAACAACAACTTTTATCAATACTTATCGAAAAGACCAACGAAGGCCACAAACCTCAGATAACGAGGTTGAGGATTGGCAATTAGCCGAGGCCGCATCTCACACAAGTGATCAAGGTAAATCTGCCGAAGATGTGGCTTTAGAGAATCTTCCAGATAGCGACATCAAACGGGCCTTACTCGAAATTCCCGAAGAATTTCGAATCGCGGTCTATCTAGCCGATGTCGAAGGTTTCTCGTACAAGGAAGTAGCAGAAATAGTTGGAGTTCCAACGGGAACTGTAATGTCCCGACTTCATCGGGGAAGAAAACAGCTCCGCGAGAAGTTGACTGAGTATGCCCGCGATTTGGGATATGTAAAGGGAGGGTCATGATGGAGTCGATGAACTGTCTCCAATGCCAAGAGTGGCTGGTCCCATTTATAGATAACCAGATTGAGGACTCAGCGATTTTCAACGAAATTGCTTTCCATCTTCAAGATTGTGCTGATTGCAGAAATCAATTAGAAATTGAACGGCGCACAATTGATGTTGTAAGAGCGCTATTGGTAAGAACCTGTTGCGAAAAAGCGCCCACAACTTTGCAAGAGAGAATTGCGCACCAACTTCATCTTATTCAACTACAGCAAATGGCGGGTTACGCACAGACTGAAATAATTACTCAGTACCGTAGAACTGAAATAACCATAGATGGCCAGACTCAGATTGAGATTGAGACCTCTCACGAAATCCGTAGAGATTTCCCACTCGAGTAAGGTTTTGGAATTATGAGGATATACCCTCATGTTTCTTTACTTTTGCAATCACTCGATAAGTAATCGGCAAGAGAATTACCTCAAATAAGGTTTTGTAGACGTACCCAGTTGCCAGGTAATTCAAAAACTCATCAAAATTTAATCTTCCTAGCGATGCAATCAAGGTAAAAACAAAAGTATCTACAAACTCACCGACCACGGTAGAGCCGATAAGTCTGGCCCAGAGTTTTTTGCCATGGGTTCTTCCTTTTAGCCATACCAAGGTCCACGAATTTGAGAGTTGTCCCAATAAAAATGCGATAACGCTAGCTGCGACAATTTGAGGAACAAATCCGAGAATTGATTCAAAGGCAGCTTGATTTTCCCAACTAGAGGCTGCGGGAGAAATCTGGATCAACCAGAAAGTAAGCCCAGCTAGGATTCCAATTCCGAATCCGGTGAAAATTACTCGGCGAGCTGCCTTAAATCCGTACACCTCGGTAAGGACGTCGCCCAGAATGTATGTGAGTGGGAAGAGAAATGCCCCTCCATCAGTCTTAATCGGACCGAAATCGATGAATTTAACTGCTCCGATATTTGAGATTAAGAGAAGCGAGCAGAATATTGCGGCGAGTATGGGGTAGTAACTTCTCAAGTAGCCGGCATCGCTCAGCGGTATTTGTTGCGAATTCATTCCGGTAAAGATACCGGAGATTTACCCACTTACCCGTTAGATTAAACCTGATGCTAAACGAATCAGTTATCGGTGCGGTCGGAATCTCGCAAATGGTGGTGCGACCTGGCGATACCTCATTGGCTCATGGCAGTGGCGACATGGCGATTTTATCTGCCAGTTTTTTCGTGACTTTAATGGAGAGCGCCTGCAACTCGTCACTTGCTGACCTGATTGAAAATGGCGACACCACTGTGCTTACTGATCTTCAATTTGAAGTTCTACACCCCGTCGGTATTGGTACTGAACTGCAGGGCGCTGCGACTTGTACTTCGTTTAGCGATGGAAATCTAATATTTATCTGTGAAATTCACGACGGCCAGAGAATGGTCGCAACGGGAACGATGAATCGAAAACTTGTAGATCGGGTGACATTTCTCGCAAAAAGCGCGGCGCTTGCTGTGATGTCACAACAAGCGCCGCGCGATTAAAAAACTAATTATTTCTTAGTAGCCCAGAATATTTCTGCAATCTCATCAATCTTTGAGATCAACTTCTCTGCTACGGCTACATCGGTAGTTCCTTTAGTGCCAGCAGCACCAGCCAATTTTGTCGCTTCATTGAAGAGACCATGAAGTTGTGGATAAGCCTCAAAATGATTTGGTTTGAAATAGTCAGTCCAGAGCACCCAGAGATGCTCTTTAACAAGATTTGAGCGAGCTTCTTTAATTGAGACAGCGCGAGATTTGAAATCTGAATCATTGGAAGCTGCGTACTTTTCCATGCAGGCTTTTACGGAGAGCGCTTCGATCTTGGCTTGCGCTGGATCGTAAACTCCACAAGGAAGATCACAATGTGCATAAACGTTTAGCATCGTTTCCTCACTTCTAGAAGGGCTTTTGAGTGGCTTCTAATATGTTGGAGCCAGCGTACCTGTCATGGGAAACTCTCGCCAATGAAAAATTGGCCGATTCGCAGGGCGCGTATAACCGGAGATTCAATGGCGCCTACTTATCGTGATGGCGAAGTGATCTGGGTTAGGTTATTTGATTCGATTCCAGATGAGATTCGGCTGGGAACTGTGGTCTTAGTTGAGCGTGACGGACAGCCCGGGGTCCTATTTATCAAGAGGGTGCAAAAATCGCATGGTGGTAGCTATTGGGTTGAGGGCGATAATCAAGATTTATCGGATCGAATGCATGATTCAAGAACTTGGGGTTATATCCAAGCGCACGAGATAAAGGGCCGTGCCATTAGATCAAAGAAGATCGCCTTTAGCGATTAAACCAATTACTTAATTTCCTTACTTAATTTCCAAAGACTTCAGCGATTAACGCTTTCTGCTCTTCCTCGTGAACATGAACGCTTCCGGTAGCTGGGCTAGCCGATGCACGGCGCGAGATACGTTTAATCGAATTTCCAGGAAGCGCCTCATTCATAGTTGCGGAGAAGAATGGCCATGGACCTTGATTCGCTGGTTCATCTTGAACCCAAAGGACTTTAGCGTTCGGGAAACGCTTTAATTCGGTAATAATCTCTTCAGTTGGAAGTGGATATAACTGTTCCAATCTTGCAATTGCCGTCTTCTTATCGCCCCGCTTTGCTCTTTCTCCGACTAACTCCCAATAAATTTTTCCGCTACATAAAATCAATCGCTCCACGTTATTTATTTCGGCGGAACTTTCCTTAATGAATGGTTGGAAGTTTCCACTTGTAAAGTCACTTAATTGTGATGCAGCTGCTTTAAGACGGAGCATCGATTTAGGTTCAAAAACGATTAGCGGCTTTCTAGCTGGATTCTTTATCTGCCATCGAAGTAAGTGGAAGAAAGATGCGGCTGAAGAAGGCTGGGCAACAGTCATATTATTTTCGGCACAGAGCGTTAAGAATCTCTCAATTCTTCCCGAGGAGTGATCAGGTCCTTGACCTTCAAAACCATGTGGAAGAAGTAAAACTAGCGAGGTTCGTTCTCCCCATTTTTGCAGTGAGGAAGAGATGAACTCATCGATTATGGTCTGGGCGCCATTTGCAAAATCCCCAAACTGTCCTTCCCATAGAACTAACGCATCATCTCGTTGCAACGAGTAACCATGTTCGAAACCCATCGCTGCGTACTCGGAAAGGAGTGAATCCACTACAAAGAATTGGTTGTTATCTTCAATTAGCGCGCGCAGCGGAAGCCATTCACTGCCATCGTTATGATCTCTAATTACCGCATGACGATTTGAGAAGGTTCCTCTACCAACATCTTGGCCGGCGATTCGAACGGGATGGCCTTCTAGCAGCAACGAACCAAACGCCAACATCTCGCCGCCGGACCAATCAATAGTGCCATCATCTAACATCGAGACGCGGCGCTGGAGTTGTGGCAAGAGTTTGGGATGTACTTTGAAATTTTCAGGAATTGCAACCTGAGTGGCTGCAATTTTGCGCGCTACCGATTCAGATATTGCGGTATTTGTAGTTCGAGGATCAGCCTCTTGAAGTTGGTCGAACTCTGGCTTTTCTGGCATCTTGTCATGAACTGTTGCAAATATTCCTTCAAGTTGGGTCTGGAATTCTTTAGCGATGCCATCTGCTTCCTCTTGAGTGATGTCACCACGACCAACGAGCGCTTCAGCATAAAGAACTCGAGTGGTGCGCTTTGAATCAATCATTTGGTACATGCGCGGCTGGGTAAAACTTGGTTCATCACCTTCGTTGTGACCGCGGCGGCGGTAACAGACCATGTCGATGATGACATCTTTATGGAATGTTTGGCGATACTCGAAAGCTACTCGCGCAACTCGAACACAAGCCTCTGGGTCATCGCCATTCACGTGAAAAACCGGAGCTTGAATCATTTTTGCCACATCGGTTGCATATCTTGAAGAGCGGGCAGATTCTGGCGAGGTGGTGAATCCCACTTGGTTATTAATTACAACATGGATAGTGCCGCCAGTTTTATATCCGCGCAGTTGAGACATATTGAGCGTTTCAGCAACTACCCCTTGTCCAGCAAAAGCAGCATCACCATGAATCAATACCGGAAGAATTGAAAATGCGTTTAGAACATTCTTCTTATCTTGCTTGGCGCGGACAATGCCTTCCAGAACTGGATTTACCGCCTCGAGATGCGAGGGATTAGCCGCCAAATAAATCTTTGTTTTCTCACCTGTTTCAGTAACAAAATCCCCATAAGTTCCGAGATGATATTTAACATCGCCGGAGCCCTGTACCGAATTTGCCTGATAGTGTCCTTCGAACTCTTGGAATATCTGGCCATAAGATTTTCCAGCAACATTGGCAAGTACATTTAACCGACCTCGATGGGGCATGCCGATACAAACTTCATCAAGTTTTGCTTTCGCCGCATAGCGGGCGATTGTGTCGAGAAGTGGAATTACAGATTCGCCACCTTCGAGTGAGAAGCGCTTCTGACCAACAAACTTAGTGTGTAGAAAAGTCTCAAATGCTTCTGCAGAATTTAGTTTGCGCAGAATTCGAAGCTGTTCTTCTCGCGGGAAGAAGGGTGAGCCAACTTCTACTTGATTTTGAATCCAATGTCGCTCTTCCGGAGTCTCGATATACATGTATTCCACACCGATAGAGCGGCAATACGAATCGCGCAACGTGCCTAAGATATTTCGAAGTTTTGCAGAATTTCTGCCGCCAAAGCCACCGGTGGCAAAGTCTCGATCAAGATCCCAGAGCGTAAGTCCATGGGTAACAACATCTAAGTCAGCGTGTGTGCGTTGCTGATATTCCAACGGATCAATGTCAGCCATCAAGTGGCCAAAGGTTCGATAGGCGCTAATTAACTGTTGAATGCGCGCTTCTTTGCTAAGACTTACTTGGCTATCGAAGTGGACATCAGCGTGCCAACGAATCGGAACATATGGAATACGCAGCGCGGCAAAGATTTCGTCATAGAAACCATCTTCGCCAAGCAATATTTCATGAACACGACGTAAGAAATCTCCAGATTGTGCACCTTGGATAACGCGGTGGTCGTAAGTCGAAGTAAGAGTTACTACTTTAGAGATTGCAAGTCGGGCAATTGTTTCTTCACTCGCGCCCTGGAATTCGGCGGGATAATCCATTGCTCCTACGCCAAGAATCAAACCTTGACCTTGAACTAACCGGGGAACAGAGTGAACTGTGCCGATCGTTCCAGGATTTGTTAACGAGCAGGTTGTTCCAGCGAAATCCTCTACGGTGAGCGCGCCCTGTCGAGCTTTCTTTACTAAGGATTCGTAGGTAGACCAGAACTGGCCAAAATCGAGCGACTCGCAACCTTTTATAGAGGGTACAAGTAGTTGTCGCGAACCATCTTCTTTAGCTAGATCAATCGCTATTCCAAGATTTATATGCTCGGGGAATCCAACGGCAGGTTTGCCATCTTGTTCTGTAAAAAATACATTCATTTCTGGCATCTCGCGCAAAGCTCGGATCATTGCGTAGCCAATAATGTGAGTGAAGGAGACTTTGCCACCGCGGGCTCGTTTTAGGTGATTATTAATTACCGTTCGATTATCAATCATTAATTTTGCAGGGATTGCTCTAACACTTGTTGCAGTTGGTACCGAGAGCGATGCCTCCATACTTGCTACAACGCGACTGGCAACTCCACGTAACGGTTCTACTCGCGCTGCGCTTGGTGTGCTTATCTCTTTGACGGGGCGAGCAATTGGCTGGGCGGGAGTTGGTGAACTCAACTTTGCTTGTCGAACGACAGGTTGATTTCTCTGATTTTCGCTATTTACATTATTGATTGTTACATTATTGATTGGAGCGTTAACTTGGTTAGAACTTTCTAACTTCACTTCACTATTTGTAATTGTTGGTGGAGCGGTGCGCTGTTCTCGCTTTGGAACGGGTGGCACGCCAGCAGCAAGACCATTTGATCCATTAGCACCATTAGTTCCCGGCTTATATCCGGCAAAGAATGCTCGCCACTTTTCATCAATTGAATTTGGATCGCGGAGGTACTGTTCATACATCTCATCGACTAACCATTCATTGGGGCCAAAGGAGCCACCAAATTTATTGTCGGGAGTCATACCTGCCACAGAAAGTAAGCCTATCTGCGTGCGAGCGATTCATTCCACCGAAATCTGCTCGTTTCATTGGGGTGAGCGACGGGGGTCGAACCCGCGACATCCCGGACCACAACCGGGTGCTCTACCAGCTGAGCTACGCCCACCATTTTCTTGCAGAGCAAATTCTATCGGATGAAAACGCTCCGTGCTCCTAGCACCCTTGTGCAGCCGCGCGCTCTGTAGTTTTTCAACAATTGATATGGAGCACTTCTAGCGCTCCTTGGCGATTTATCGTAGATAACGGCTGTGAACGAAGCTAACGAATCTGACCATTATGGTCCGCTTCAACAATTCTTAAGCGATCCAGATGTTGAGGAGATTTGGATTAATTCACCACAAAGAATTTTCGTTGCAAAGAGAGGTCGAAGCCAGCTAACAAACTTGGTGCTTGATTCCCAGCAAATCCAATCTCTAATGGATCGAATTCTTCTCTGGAGTGGAAGACGGATAGACCTCTCTCAACCCTTTGTTGATGCCAGGCTCCCTGACGGTAGCCGTCTTCACATTGCAATCCCCGAAGTAACGGCGGAACACTGGGCGATAAATATCAGGAAACATCTATATCGTGGAAAGTCCTTATCTGATTTAGCGGATCTTTGCGTTATGAGTAACGAAATTGCTGAGTTCTTAAAAGCTCAAGTTTATGAGAGAAGAAATATTTTAGTTAGCGGTTCAACTCAAGCTGGAAAGACAACTCTACTAAACGCGCTAACGAGTGCAATTCCCGTCGAAGAGCGGGTGATTACGATTGAAGAGGTATTTGAATTGAAACCTCGCTTACCTGATTGCATAGCAATGCAGACAAGAGGTGCAAATTTTGAAGGATTTGGTGAGATAAGTATCCGTCGTTTAATCAAAGAGGCGCTTCGTATGCGCCCCTCTAGGTTGGTCATAGGGGAGATTCGCGAAGCAGAGTCGCTCGACCTTTTAATTGCCTTAAATTCCGGTATTCCAGGTATGGCAACAATTCACGCCAATTCGGCTCGAGAAGGTTTGAGAAAGCTTCAAACTCTTCCTCTACTCGCCGGCGAAAACATCACACAAGACTTCCTTACTCCTACAGTGGCACAAGCTATCGACCTAGTTGTACACCTTGGAATTGACCAGGATGGAGCCAGAAGAATTCGCCAACTGCTTAAAGTTGGTCAACGTATCGAAGAAAATGTAATCGAAACTGAATTACTTTTTGAATGGGATGGCGCCACTTATCAGCGGGGAATAGGTGTTTATTGAAATTCATATCATCGATAAGCCCACTTTTTGCTCCAATATTTATCGCGCTTTTTGCAGCAACACTTACATTTTTCGGTTGGCGATTGCTCGATACCCATCACTCCGCTTTCCGTAGGGCGATTAATCGCTCACCTTTTCGAAACTTACGAAGTATTCGTGAAATATTGAGTATGACTATTGTCTTCATCTCAACATATTTGTTTACCTTGGTAATAACAACTTCAATAGAGATTAGTTTTTCAATTGCAATCTTAGGTTCGACTCTTCCCTTTCTTATAACCAAGAGAAAAATTCGAATTTTGGAACGTTTAAAAGAGAGAGCTTGGCCAGAAGCTATCGATAACATCGTGTCTGCCCTGCTTGCCGGAAATTCAATTTCTGAGGCGATTACCTCTCTCGCCGAAACTGCTCCGGCGCCTCTTCGATCACATTTTGCAAGAGTCGCCGAGAAAGTTCGTTCAGGAACGCAGCTCGAAAAAGCGTTAAGTGAAGAGTCCGAATTCCTAAATAGTTCGACTGCGGATCAGACACTGATTTCGTTGCAACTAGCGAAAGAGTTTGGTGGGCGAGATGTGACAAATACTTTGCGACTTCTAGCCAACTTCCTCAGAGACCAAGACGAATCGATCGAAGAGATTGAAACAAAATTTGGATGGGTTAGAAACTCCGCAATTTTAGGCGCGCTTGCACCTTGGCTTTTACTGGCCTTGCTTTCTACCCAACGGAATACAGTTGAGGCCTACCAAACCAGTGGTGGGAAAATCGTTTTATCAATTGGCGTAATTGCAACTGCAATCGCCTACCTTTTGATGGATCGAATATCTGCGATGCCGAAACCGCCGCGGATCAAAGCGCTAAACCAAATAAGTGCGTTAGGCCTGAAATGAATTCGATGAGCCTTGAATCAGCGCCGCATTACCTAATTTTTCTCGCAATCGCACCTTTACTTGTAACTGGTATCTGGATTATTGCAAGTGAAACTGTAATAAGTACGGGTTTCAAATTGAAACTAAGCGTAAGAGAGATCGAGAAAAGATTTCTTTGGCTAGCCGTTTTTACATTATCCGCAATATCTTTTGCGCTCGCTTATTGGAAAATTGCAAAAGTTCCGATTATTACTCTCACGGCTCTAATTTCAGCTTTCACTATTTTGCATTTAAATCGCAAAAATAGTGAGCGTGAGGTTGAAAAGAGAAGACTCGAAGCAGAGTTACCGATAATGATTCAGTATCTAGTTTTGATAATTTCAGCGGGAGTATCGCCAATCAAGGCAATGCAGGTTTTCTCGCAAAGAACTGATTCACTAATCTCTACCAAAGTTCGCAAAGTTGTTGAAAAAATAATTAGCGGATCAGCGTTTTCCTCTGCAGTAGATGAATTTATTCGAGAGACAAATACGCCGGGATCAAGAAGATTTGGAAATACTCTGATTATCGCGATGGAACGAGGCTCGCCATTAATTCCAATATTGACCGCCCTCGTGCGCGATTGTCGTTTAGATGCAAAAAATGGGATTTTACGAAAAGCTGGAAGATCCGAGATTCTCTTGATGGTGCCGGTCGTATTTCTTTTGCTACCCATCTCAGTTCTATTTGCGCTCTTCCCATCGCTTTCGCAGTTACGATAATCCAAAAGGGC
>JAGWYB010000026.1 GCA_018969585.1 Actinomycetales bacterium
TCCGCCATTTAGAATTGCAAGTCCAACTTTTGCGTAATCAATTGCTGTTGCGTTAAAGCAACAGAAGGTTTTCTCAGTTCCACCGACGCGATCAACATTCCAGGTGGCGGGATACTGAGCGCCAACTTTCTGCCATACATTTTTACTGAAGTAGTCAGCAACCCGCTCACCCGTAACCTTCTTAATTATCATGCCTAATAACTGTGTATCAACACTTCTATATTCAGCATTTGATCCAGGAGTAAACGCCATCTTTCGATTGTTACTAACGAACCAATCCAGATTAGTTGTTGCGTACATTTGAGCAATTGCTACTCCCCAACCTTGGGGACCGGTGGGATAATTATCCGAAACTCCGATTCCACCTTGCATATCAAGAAGAGAGCGAATTGTTACTTTATCGAAATCGCTTCCATTCTTATATTGTGGAAAATAATCTACAAAATAATCACTCTCTTTTATTTTTCCAGCGTCAATTAATTGTCCAATCATGATAGACGTCATTGTCTTTGCTACTGAATAGGAAGGCAATCGAGTGCTTTCGGAAAAGCCATCGCGATACCACTCATGTGTTAAAACACCGTTTCGAATTACTATAAATGCATTTGTGTAAGTTTTATCTAGGAAATCTTGCCAGCTCATTGTTGACTCTTGGTATTGGACTTCAGCAGGCATCTCTTCTTTTCCGCGCGTTATTTTAATAGCGTCTTTTGAGGGTGAAATCTCATGCCACGGCATCAATTCGGGGGTTTTGGATGCTGGCGCGAGTCCAAGTTTGATTGCTGCTATTGGATCGGGATATCTAATTGCTTTAGTAAATCCAAAGAGCGCTAAATACAGTATGAGAAGTGTGACGATAATTCTTCGCAGTATTTTCATTATTTATCCGCCGTTAACCGCTGGGATAAATAAATGGGAAGTATCGAGATCAAAATAAGCGCGGCCGCAACTACATTAACAATCGGCGCTTGATTTGGTCGGAAAAGATTTTGGAAAATCCAAATTGGTAAAGTGGTCTGGCCCGCACCTGCAGTAAATGTTGTGACGATAATTTCATCAAATGAGAGACCAAAGGCAAGTAAACCGCCCGCTACAAGAGCGCTTCTTATTAGAGGGAAAGTCACCAACCTAAAAGTAGTGAACCGGCTGGCGCCTAGATCCATGCTGGCCTCCTGAAGATTCATTCCCAATCTTCGATACCTTGCTGCTACATTGTTAAACACAACAACAATGCAGAATGTTGCGTGGCCAATCACAATGGTAAAGAAAGTCAATTTGCCAAAGAAATTTGTAAAGACGTTATTTAGAGCGATACCGGTGACAATTCCAGGAAGTGCGATCGGGAGTACAAAGAGAAGAGATATTGCGTCTCTTCCAAAGAATTCGTATCTAGATATTGCGGCTGCGGCTAGTGAACCAAGGATGAGTGCAATTGAGGTTGCGATTAGGGCCGTGATAACGGAGCGCATGACAGCGTCTCTAATCCCATCGTTAGCTGCTGCTTTACTCCACCAGATTGTTGTGAAACCGGTGGGCGGCCAAGCAAATGACTTATTAGTATTAAAGGAATTGATTACAACAAGAGCCAACGGAAGATAAATAAAGGTGAATCCGAAAATCATTGTGCCAAGGAGTGCGGCTCGAGCAGTTCGCGAAAGCTTCATAAATTATCCAGAGCCCCCGTCTTCCTGACGCTTCCCAGATAAATCATCATAATAATTACGGGAATTAGCGCGACTGCCGCAGCAAATGGAAGATTCAGTGAAAAGTTTTGATAAACAACATTTCCGAGCATCTGGAAAGTACCGCCAAGTATTTGCACGGTGATGTAATCACCCATGCTTAACGAAAATGTAAATACCGAACCGGCGATTATCGCGGGCCAGGTAATCGGCAGTACAACACCAAAAAAGGTTCTACCCGGCTTAGCGCCCAGGTCGGAAGAAGCATCAAGTACCGAACTAGGAAGCTTTTCCATACCCGCATAAATCGGTAAAACCATGTATGGAAGCCAGAGATAAGTAAGCCCAATAATGACTGCGATCATTCCAAAACCCGGACTTGTGCCTCCGATAGGCGAGATCAACCATTGAAGAAATCCGCTTTCGGGATAAAACATGGTTCGCCAGGCGTAGATCTTTACTAGATATGAGGCCCAAAGTGGAGTGAGAACGAGCGCAATTAGAACTGGCCTAGATTTAGGTTTAGCTATTCGCGCCATAAAAAAAGCCATCGGGATAGCGATTAAAGCGCAGATTAAGGTTACGGAAATCGCAACAATTAAAGTTCTAACAGTGACATTAAAATAAGCGCGATCAGTAAAAACATCGATGAAATTTTGGAGCGTAAATTCTCTAATTACTTTGCTTGTAAAAGTATCGATTTTCCAAATAGAGGTAATAAATAAAGCAAACAAAGATCCAATGTAGATGACCAATAACCAAGCGAGTGGAAGCGCGAGTAAAGTTGCGATACGAGCTCGCACATTTCGATGAAGAAAATTCTGGATAGTGGCCATATTGGAATTCAGTGGGCGCCTTTCGACGCCCACTGAACAGTTCCGTTACTGATTACGGAAGCTCGACCAAGCTTTGACCCAGTCAGCATAAGGAAGGCACTTGACGTCAGTTCGACCGTCGAGGCATTGCTCAGTTGGGGTCTTCCAGTAGTAGACGTTTGACCAGTAATCAGTCTCTTCTGCATGGAATATCTTGCAGTGATCCTTATTAGCGGTAAGCGCACAGGCTTTGGAATTAGCTGGTGCTTCACCAAACCACTCAGCAGCTTGCGCATTTACTGCTGGCTCAATGATGTGGTTCAACCATTTGTATGCACAATCAATTGCTTCAGTCTTAGATGAAATCATCCAAGTATCTGACCAACCGGTTGCACCTTCAACTGGCTTTACCGCTCCAACTGTTGCTTTCTCGCCGTTTAGAACGTTGGCGATAACCTGCCATGAAGTACCAACGGTGACGCTTCCACTTTGGACCGCGCCAATGTACTTCGTGTAATCAGACCAATATTCAGCAATCAATGGCTTCTGTTGCTCTAAAAGTGCCATCGCTGCATCAAACTGAGTTTGATCTAGAGCATATGGATCAGTGATTCCAAGCTCTGGCTTTGTTGCCATTAGATAAACCGCAGCATCTGCAATGTAGATGGCTGAGTCATATGCAGTGACTTTGCCTTTTGCAGGTGAATTTGGTTCCCAGACAACCGACCAAGAAGCTGGCTCTGGTTTAACTTTTCCGATGGTGTATTGAAGAACGTTTGCACCACGACCATGAGGGACTCCGTAGTTCTTACCATCAACGGTATTCCATGGACGATCCTTCAAATTATCAAAGATATCGGCATAGTTTGGAATCAGATCAAGATTTACTGGTTGCAGATCGCCACCATAAATCAAACGAAGCGATGCATCGCCTGAAGCAGAGACAACGTCATAACCGCCACCTTGCATCAATTGAACTGCCTCATCTGATGTTCCATATGTCTTTACATTTACGGTGCAACCGGTTGCCTTTTCGAATGGTGTAACCCAGTCGACCTTCGGATCGGTTGAACCATCTTCTGCGTAGCCTGGCCAAGCAAGGATGTTTATTGTTCCTGGAGTGTCCTTAACTGGTCCGGCATAGGCACCATTACCTGCATCATCGCTAGAGCTCGAGCAACCAGCGAGGACGAGGGTGCTTGCAGCAATTAGCGCTGCTAGCTTGCGAAGTTTGGTGTCTCGCACTTGTTTCCTCCTCAATGCCACTTACATGGCAAAGTGATGGAACTTCCATCACTTCTCTCATCTCATCGATGAGAAACCTAATTAACGCGGTATTCGCTCTCTTTTGCCCAAGAGAGATTTACCTTTTTACCACGCATACTCATAACATCTACGGCGCTCTCATCAGTATTTTGGCGGAGAACAACGAGTCTGGCGCCAGCATCAAGATCGACAATAAAACGAGTAGATGGACCAAGATATTCAACTTCTTTTACAGTTCCGGCCGCGCCTTGCGCTTTATCTATCTGTATCTTCTCTGGGCGAACGGTAAATGTTCCACTTTTACCAAGAAGAGTTTGAGCGGCATTTCCAGTGATTAGGTTGGAAACTCCGACGAATCCCGCAACGAATTCATTAACCGGTTTTTCATATATTGCGGCTGGACGATCTAATTGTTGGATTTTTCCTTTATCAAAAACTGCAATTCGATCACTCATGGTCAGAGCTTCTTCTTGGTCATGGGTAACAAAAATGAAAGTAATTCCGACTTCTCGTTGTAATTCCTTTAGCTCAATCTGCATCTGTTGTCGAAGCTTTAGATCAAGTGCTCCTAGCGGTTCATCCAGGAGAAGAACTGATGGACGATTGACTAAGGCGCGGGCTAGCGCAACACGTTGGCGTTGCCCACCTGAAAGTTGGCTGGGTTTGCGTTTTTCGTATCCTGATAAGCGAACTTGCTCCAGTGCTTCGAGAGCCTTTTTTCGACGCTCCTCTTTATTAACCTTTTTTACTCGCAAGCCGTATTCGATATTTGTAATTACATCCATATGTGGAAATAGTGCATAGTCCTGAAAAACTGTATTTACATCGCGGTCATATGGAGGAAGATGAGTGATGTCTTCGCCGTTTAATTTAATCGTGCCGGCATCAGGATCCTCAAAGCCAGCAATCATGCGAAGTACAGTTGTTTTTCCGGATCCAGATGGGCCAAGAAGGGTTATGAACTCGCCAGCATTAATATCTAGATCGACACCAGCTACAGCTTTAACTTCCCCGAAAGACTTACTTAGACCACGGATCTCAATTAGCGCCACGAGAAAACCCTACTCAGGCGTCTAAGTAATAAAAGGTATTACGGATAACGAATTTGGTATTTATGCGCGGAGCGCTTGGGCAAATTCGAGGAAATCCCCAACAATGATGTCGATTTCGCGCTGACCGTGGGCTAGCGAGATCAACCACTGCTCATCAAGCCCAGGAGGGGTCATCACGTTTCGGTTCAACGACCAGAAGAAAGAGAGTTGAGCGAGATCGAAATCTGTGGCCTTGTAATCGCGATAATTACGAACTGGAGTACCAGACCAAGTAATACAACCCTTAACACCAAATCCAACGGTGTGAGCTGGCAATTCATATTCATTGATAATTTCAGACATACGAGTTAGCGCTTGACGATTTAAATCTTCGCAACGTTGTAGCGCTTCTGGAGTACAGATTCGATCGACGGCACGAACGCCCGCCATCGCTAAAAAGTGTCCGTTAAACGTTCCAAGATGTGCATGCTTTCCATTAACGATGGTTTCCATGTACTCACGCTTACCACCAAAGGCAGCAACTGGAATTCCGCCACCAATTGATTTAGCAAGCGCGATTAAATCCGGCTTAATCCCAAGTCTCTGCGCAGCACCTTGTGGCCCAGCAGTTAAACCGGTCTTAACTTCATCAAATACCAAGAGGACTCCGTATTGGTCACAGAGTTGGCGAACTCTCTCGAGATATCCCATATCAGGAACCACAATTCCAATATTTTCTAAAACAGGTTCCATAATTAAGCAAGCAATTGAATCTGCATGCGCTTTGAAGACACGTTCAATCGCATCTGCGTTGTTGTAAGGAACAACATGCACTTCTCCGGCTACGACAGCTGGAAGAGGAATCGGAGTTGGATCTTCCGCAGAACCAGCAAGATCTACATCCGGTTTATTCGAAACCATCAATGGGTCATATGAACCGTGGTAACCGCCTTCAATCTTTACAATTCCAAGTTTTCCGGTGGCGGCGCGGGCGGTGCGAATCGCATACATCGTCGCTTCAGTGCCTGAGTTTGCAAAGCGCACCATGTCGAGACCGAAGCGGCGGGCGATAATTTCGGCGCCATCGCGTGTAATCGGAGATGGAGTAGCAAATAGCGTTCCGACCTCAAGGGTCTCTTTCGCTTCTTTTACGACCTCTTCATTTAAGTGGCCAACCAAGAGCGCACCAAAGCCCATAGAGAGATCGAGCATGTCGCGGCCATCGACATCCTTCATCCAGGCGCCTTTAGCCGAGACGATGGAGATGGGATATGGCTCCCAATACTGGAAACTTGAAGCGACGCCAAGCGGAGTTACTTTTCCAGCTCGATTATTTTCGCTTCCAGATCCTGGCGCTAACTTTGAAAACTTTGCGCGTTCAATCTCAAGAAGCTCTTGAATTCGAGCGACCGGAATTGGGCGATAAGAAATTGGAACCTGTCTAAAGGTCTGAGAATGATGGGTTTGATTAAACATGGGAGTTAGGGACTTCCCAAATACGGTTCAGAAGAACCGATTTGTTGGTACCACGCTCCTTAGCACTTTGTGTTGCGTTACTGGAGTTTACTCCTGCCCCTCATGGGCGGTCAACACGTGTGTCCTATGCGTAAATCCTGCGAATTCTCGCAGTATTTAGGTTAAACAAACCTTAGAAACTTATAACAGTCTAGACTTCCGTCACGTGCGATTAATACATCAGCCGGATCACGATTTAACTTACGACGATGTATTTATGATTCCATCTCGATCAAATATCACAAGTCGAATGGATGTTGATCTACAAACTATTGATGGTAGCGGAGCAACAATTCCATTAATCGTTTCAAATATGACTGCAATTTCCGGAAGACGTATGGCAGAGACTGTTGCTCGTCGCGGTGGCTTAACTGTTATTCCACAAGATATTCCTATTCCTGTTGTTTCAGATGTAATCGCATGGATGAAAAGCCGCCACATTCTTTTTGATACACCTATCACTTTGCAACCAACAAATACTGTTGCAGATGCGGCGTCACTAATTCATAAGCGTGCACATGGCGCAATCATCATTGTTGAAGATGCAAAACCGGTTGGCATTCTGACTGAAGCTGATTGGGAAGGCGCCGATCGATTCACTCAAATCCACAGAGTCATGTCAAAAGATTTATTGGTAATTCCAGATTCGCTAGATGCCAAATCCGCCTTCCAATTGCTCCATGAGAAGAATCGAAAATTAGCCCCAGTCGTAGATAGCACTGGAAAATTAATTGGAATCCTTACTCGGACCAGCTCACTGCGCGCGACTCTCTATCAGCCAACCCTTGATGCCAAAGGGAAATTACGAATTGCGGCCGCCGTCGGAGTTAATGGCGATGTAAAAGAGAAGGTAGCTGGATTGGTCGCTGCTGGCGTTGACTTACTAGTCGTCGACACGGCCCATGGCCATCAAGAGAAGATGATCGAAGTTCTAAAACTAATTCGCCCAATTGCCGGCGGGCTACCAATTGTGGCTGGCAATGTTGTAACGGCGGAAGGTGTTAGAGATTTAGTGGGCGCCGGTGCCGACATTGTGAAAGTTGGCGTTGGACCAGGTGCGATGTGCACTACGCGAATGCAAACTGGAGTTGGCCGCCCACAATTTTCTGCGGTTATGGAATGCGCAGCTGAAGCTAAAAAATTAGGAAAATTTATCTGGGCCGATGGTGGCGTGCGCCATCCAAGAGATGTGGCGCTCGCGCTCGCTGCGGGGGCATCAGCGGTAATGATTGGTTCTTGGTTTGCCGGAACGTATGAATCACCAAGTGATCTACGAGTAGATGTTGAAGGGCGTCTTTATAAAGAATCATTCGGCATGGCATCAGCGCGCGCTGTTGCTGCGCGCACTTCAAGTGAAGATGCTTTCGATCGTGCACGGAAAGCTCTCTTTGAAGAAGGAATTTCTTCTTCCAGAATGTATTTAGATCCGGCTCGACCCGGAGTTGAAGATTTAATTGATGACATTATTGCTGGCGTTAGATCTTCTTGCACTTATGCCGGAGCTAAAAATTTAACTGAGTTCGCCGAGAAAGCTGTCGTAGGAATTCAATCTGCCGCCGGTTACGCCGAGGGCCGCCCGCTACATTCTTCGTGGTAGCAATTGAGTTGGTAATTTTTAAGCGGCTTTGGCGTAACGGGACGCAAAGATAAGGCTGAAACAGAGCGCGACCAAAAAGAAGAGCGCCCAGCGAAGTTCAAATATTTCGGCGAGAAAACCAATAACCGGTGGACCAATAACAAAACCGAAGTAAGAAACACCCGATACGCGCGCAATTGCTTGTGGTGGCGAGATGACGCCTTGATACTTTGTACTTGCCAAAGTTCCGGCAGCGCTAAACATCAAAGGAATCACAACTGATAATCCGATACCAAGTAAGAACCAGGAAATCATTAGCGCAGGAATGCCGCCAACAATTAGACCTAAAGCGAGACTTACACTTGAGAGAATTCCACCAGCTGCAATAACTTGTGAGGCGCCGAATTTATGCGCTAAGAAATCTCCCGAAAGTCTGCCAATAACCATCGCCAACGTATAAACGATGTAAGGAAGCGTAGAAACGAATGGCGTTGCTGCGAATGCATCGCGCGCAAGTACGCCACCCCAATCGCCTGCTGCGCCTTCACTTAGGGCAGCGAATAGACCAAATATGCCAAATATCCAGAAAATAGCTGGCGAGCGCTCACCTTTATTTTTGGTTATTGGGTGCTGATCAACTGAAGCCGGCAGAATCAAAGTTCGAATAAAGAATAGAACTAATAAATAAATTAGCGCCAAGATGTAACCTTGATTTAACGGCGTAACGGCTAATTGAGAAAATATGCCACCAAGAATTCCGCCAAATAATGTGCCAACCGAGAACATTGCGTGGAAAGTGCTCATTAATCGGCGGCCGGCTCTCTGTTCGATTACAACTGCGTGAGCATTCATCGAGACATCTTGAGTTGCTAAGGCAAAACCAAATATAAAAAGTCCAAACCAAGCAAAACCTAAACTCGGAAGCCATCCAACAATTGGCAGGGAGATAACGATCCCAAGGGTGCCCCAGAGGATTACCGGTCTACTTCCGTAACGGGCGCTATTTCTTCCGGCTGGTCCGAGTCCAACAAATACGCCAATTGATACAAATAAAAGTGAGAGTCCGAGTACGCCATCTGAAATTGCAAGAATCTCTTTGATATCTGGGATACGCGCCACAAATGTGCCAGCTGTGAAACCGTTCACAACAAAGGCCAAGGTCACGCCCAAGCGGGCTCGCTTTAACTCGGGCGCCATAATTTGCGGAGTCTACTCAGAGTAGGTTGGATTTACATTAATCATTCTCTCAGGAATTCGTGAAAAGGTGCCGACCATGAAACCTCTCTCTTCTTTCTCGAAAGTTTTGATTGGATTTTTCGCTGGCGCAATCGTCGCAGGAAGCGTTGCGGTTGCTGTCACACCAGATACTCCACCAACAAAAGTTTGTGTTGATAAGAAAACCAAAGCTATTTATGCATCCACCGATGGAAGTTGTGCAAGAACTAGAACCTTGATGGAGATCTCAGCTTCCGGTGCCAATATTCAAACTATTGCAGCTGCCGTATCACCGTCAGTCGTCTCAATCTCCGTTTCGTGGCCCTCTGGAAGTGGAACTGGATCCGGCGTTATATACAGAAGCGGTGGCACAAGTTCATTTGTAGTCACTAATAACCATGTCATTGATGATGCAGTACAAGGTGGAACAGTAAAAGTTGAATTAAATAGCGGGGAGATGGAGACCGCTTCTATTGTCGGTCGCGATGTTGCCTACGATATTGCGGTACTTAAAATTAATCGTGGAAATCTCCGTCCCATAAAAGAAGGTAATTCGAACTCTTTAATTATTGGGGAACCGGTAATCGCATTTGGTTCGCCACTTGGATTATCTGGAACTGTTACTAGTGGAATTGTCTCAGCCCTAAATAGACCGGTGACAACGAGCAGCAGCGGAATTGGTTCGTTTATCGATGCGATTCAAACTGATGCAGCAATCAACCCCGGAAATTCTGGCGGTCCATTAGTTGACTCAACTGGCGCGTTAGTAGGAATCAATTCCGCAATTGCCTCTACTGGGTCAACCGCAGGATCAATTGGTCTGGGTTTTGCTATTCCATTTAATCAAGCCAAGCGCGTAATTGACGAAATTATCGCGACCGGAAAATCAACTAGACCGTTCTTGGGCGTTAATTTTGATAACAGTTACAACGGAGTTGGCGCTCGAATTCTCTCGGTAGTAGATGGCGAGCCGGCAGCAAAAGCTCGTATCCCAAGCGGCTCGGTAATTCGAGAGATCGACGGAAAGAAGATCAACGATCTAATTTCGGCGATTGTCCGCGTCCGTTCTTACGCTCCAGGTGACACAATCAAAATTAAGGTTGATTTACCAGGCGGCGGCAGTCAAACCTTTGAAGTAACCCTTGGCA
>JAGWYB010000066.1 GCA_018969585.1 Actinomycetales bacterium
TCGGCGAACAGTTGTTGCAATTGATTTCCGGGGCAGTTAAAGCCGATATTGACCCAGAATCAGCGTTACGTAGCGCTGCTCTCAAATACCGAGATGCAGTTATCGAAGAACAGAAAAACGATAAGAGATAGAATCGGCGACCATGAGTTCAATTAAATCTATAAAGTCGAGAGAGATTTTAGATTCTCGTGGAAATCCGACGATAGAGGTCGACGTTGCATTGAGTGATGGCGCTTTCGGAAGGGCCGCTGTTCCTAGTGGCGCCTCCACTGGAGCTTTTGAGGCTGCAGAGTTACGTGACGGCGGAGAACGATATTTAGGAAAAGGAGTCCGTCAGGCTGCTGCGAATATTGAAAAATTAATCGCACCAAGAGTTGTTGGCCAGAATCCTTTTGAGCAACAAATAATAGATAAATTAATGATTGAAATTGATGGCACGCCAAATAAATCAAAGCTGGGAGCGAATGCGATTCTTGGCGTTTCTCTCGCAGTCGCAAGAGCTGCAGCTAATTCGAAGAAATTACCGTTCTATGCATTTATTGGCGGATATGATGCAAATCTTTTGCCGGTTCCGATGATGAATATCCTCAATGGCGGAGCTCACGCAGATACAAATGTTGATATTCAAGAATTTATGATTGCGCCCATTGGCGCTCAAACTTTTGGTGAATCCCTACAGTGGGGCGCTGAGATTTATCATGCATTGAAATCAGTTCTTAAAAAGCGAGGCCTTGCTACCAGCATCGGAGATGAAGGCGGTTTTGCGCCAAATCTGGAGAGTAATAGAGCCGCACTAGATTTAATTGTTGAGGCAATTGGTAAAGCTGGATACAAGCCGAAAGAAGAGATTGCGCTGGCTATGGATGTAGCAGCAACTGAATTTTTTAAAGACGGAAAATATGAATTTGAAGGCTCCCAATTAAGCTCCGATGAGATGATCTCGTATTACAAGAGTTTGGTTGATTCATATCCTTTAGTCTCGATTGAAGATCCACTTTCTGAAGATGACTGGGCCGGCTGGATACAAATTACTAAGGATCTCGGAAACCAGGTTCAACTTGTTGGCGATGATTTGTTTGTAACGAATCCAGAGCGGCTCGCAAAAGGTATAAAGAATGGAGCAGCAAACGCCCTACTCGTTAAGGTGAATCAGATTGGTACGCTCACAGAGACTTTAGATGCAGTAAAGATGGCGCACGATGCCGGCTATCGCTCAATGATGAGCCATCGCTCTGGGGAGACTGAAGATACGACTATTGCTGATCTCGCAGTCGCTGCTAATTGTGGCCAAATCAAAACCGGCGCCCCAGCTCGAAGCGAGCGAGTCGCTAAATACAACCAGTTACTAAGAATTGAAGAGGAGCTAGGTTCGCGCGCCAGATACGCCGGTCGCGCTGCTTTCCCTAGATTCAAATGAGGTTTAAGTTCTCACTTCGTGGCGTCTTCTCAGACTTTGCGGAGAGTAGAGGAATCTCAACGAGATTATTGATTCTTTTTATTGTGCTGTTTGCTATGGCTGTAACACTGGCGCCACCTACGCAACATTACTTTGCCCAGCGCGCTCAAATTAGCGCTTTAGAAGCAAGC
>JAGWYB010000027.1 GCA_018969585.1 Actinomycetales bacterium
ATTCTCATATTCGACTCATTAGGTAGCCAAGTTAAGGAAATAACACCAACGCTATATTCCGGTTCTATTGGCATCTCCAACATAGGCATATTCACTTCCCGGCGCGTTACGGATTCTCCTACCTCACGAGCTATTTGAATCACTTTCTCAGCCAAGGATGCTGCCTGGCTTTTTTCAAGAGCAAATGAGAGGACCCCGTTTTTGTGAACCTGCAGGAAGAACTCTCTTTCTCCGGGAGCACCTACTGTTCCCAAAACTAGAAGTTCTATCTCGCCCAAAAATCGATTCACGAGTTCCTCTCACCTCCAAGTACAAAAGATTTGTTCCTGTGAGTTCGACTTACTTTTGCTTTCGTTTCAATAGAAATTAATGACTTGTTAGAAAATAGTAAAGAGCGCGTTTTCCCGTACTCGATTCCACTAAGACTTGCTGGCTCTACTCGAATTTTCTGAAAGCTTTTGAGATCCGCGCCCAATGTGTGGGCGATAGCCATCTTAATAATATCTCCATGCGTGACTACCAATATCTTTGATTTTGGATAGCGCGTGGAAAGACTTTTCATACCTCGAGAAACTCTTCCCCAAGCGTCAAGAAAGCTCTCTCCATTTGGAAAAGTAAATTCTTCCGGCGTATTTTGAACTTTTCGCCAGTCTCGCTTTAAAGACAGGAATTTAAGCCTTTTTCCACTCCAATTTCCGTAGTCCATTTCTTGAAAATCTTCCATCACTTCGTAGGATGTGTTCTTCCTCGATGAAACAAATGGAGAAATTGTCTCGCTACAACGTTTGATAGGACTTATTACGATTCGGTCGATTTCCAGGTCTTTTAATGTTTTAGCTAAAGATTTCGACTGCGATTTCCCCCGCTCGGATAACCCAACATCGCTTCGGCCTGCCAATATCCCCTTTTCATTCGCTAGTGATTCGGCATGCCTGAGTAGGTAGATGAGAGTCACGGCAGAAGGGTAGCGACCGTCCCACTTTTCGAGAGTTCTTGTTGCTAAGGTCGTAGATATGGAGAAAAGACCGGTTGGCGCAAGCGGCCTACAAGTATCCCGTCTCGGGCTAGGAACCATGACCTGGGGTCGAGATACCGATGAACAAGAAGCTGCCGATCAACTACGACTCTTTCTTGATGCAGGAGGAAACTTCATTGACACCGCAGCAATTTATGGTGATGGTGATAGTGAGAGAGTTTTGGGCGGGTTAATTGATGCCATGGCTAAACGAGAGGATCTCGTAATCGCTTCAAAATCTGGTATTTCTATTCGATCCGGGGAACGGAAAATTGATAACTCTAGAAAGGCACTTCTAGCTGAGTTGGATCGTACGCTTACAAGGCTGGGAACAGATTATCTAGATATTTGGCAAGTTAACGCTTGGGATGAAGATGTTCCACTCGAAGAAACTCTCGGCGCATTCGATAGCGCAGTTTCAAGTGGAAAGGCGCGATACGTTGGTATTGCGAATTTCTCGGGTTGGCAGACGGCGCGAGCTGTAACCTTGCAGAATCCCATTTTTGGAAAAGCTCCGATCAGTTCAACTCAGAACGAACTCTCTCTTCTCAATAGAAAATGTGAACGCGAAGTGCTCAGCGCTGCGAAAGCGCTAGGTTTTGGATTCTTCGCTTGGTCACCTCTCGGGAGAGGCGTATTAACCGGCAAGTATCGTCGCGGAATGCCCTCAGATTCTCGCGGAGCTAGCCCACATTTCTCAAATTTCATTGAACCGTATCTCTCCGATAAGTCAGCCCGAATCGTGGAAGCGGTTCTGGTTGCTGCAGACGGACTTGGACTTTCACCCATTGAGATTGCAATTGCTTGGGTACGCGACTTGCCTGGAGTAAGTGCGGCTCTTGTTGGAGCAAGAACAGGTGCCCAGTTAAGAGGGATTCTTACAAGTGAAAATGTAGTTCTACCAGCTCCGGTAAGAGAAGCTCTTGATGAAGTTACTGCTCCAGACAATCAAACTTGAATTAGAAATTTATATAAGGTTCTCGCGCCAAATTTGAGTGATTCGATTGGGATCTTTTCATCTACCCCATGAAACAGCGCCATGAAGTCGATATCGCTGGGCAGTTTGAGTGGACTGAATCCATATCCCTTTATTCCAAGTCTTGCGAGAGCCTTATTATCGGTACCACCACTTAATACATAGGGAACTGGAATTCCATCCGGATCTTCACTTTGCAAGGCCGTTATCATCTTTCCAACTATTTCCACATCAAATTCGACTTCTAGAGGTATGTCAGAAACAATTTTCTCTATTTCGATTTCATCACCGATTAATTGACGCAGAGTAGATTCAAGTTCCGGCTCGAAACCTGGAACTGTTCGACCGTCGACAACAGCGCAAGCAGTCTGAGGAATCACATTTGCTTTGTATCCAGCGCTCAGCATCGTCGGATTAACGGTATTTCGCAGCGTTGCACCTATCATCTTTGCGACCGGTCCCATTTCTTTCAACAGAGGTTCTAAATCGTCTTCGCGATAAGGGACTTGAGTAATTTCTGATATTTTTTTTAATAGTCTTTCGTTTGTACGAGTTAAACGTTGTGGCCATACAAATGAGCCAATTTTTGCTATTGCTTCGGAAATTTTGGTTACTGCATTCGAATCATTTAATAGGGATCCATGCCCGGCGATCCCCTTTGCGGACAATTTCAACCACTCGATGCCTTTCTGTGCCGTCTCTATCAGGTAAATTCGCTTTGAATTCCCAAGTGTGACCGAAAACCCGCCCACTTCCGAGATCGCTTCAGAACATCCTTCAAAAAGCTCCGGATGATTCTCTACCATCCAGCGCGAACCGTATATACCGCCGGCTTCTTCATCCGCAAAGAAAGCTAAAACGATGGATCGTTTTGGTTGATATTTATGTCGTGCCCAAAGCCGGACAATTGCAAGGAGCATTGCATCCATATCTTTCATATCAACCGCTCCGCGACCCCAAATGCAACCATCTTTGATTTCGCCGGAGAAAGGTTCAACTGTCCAATCAGAAGCATCTGCGGGAACTACATCAAGGTGTCCGTTCATTACAAGACCGGGTAAAGATTTATCGCTACCTACGATTTTTGCTACGACGTTACATCGATTTGTTGCGCTCTCAAATATCTCTGCATTAATCCCGACCTCATGGAGTTTTTGTTGTACATAACGCGCAATTTCGGCCTCATCGCCTTTACCATCTCCGTAATTGACGCTAGGAATCTTTATCAAATCGCAGCAAATTTCAATTACATCGGCTTCTAATTCCGCTCGTAACGCCGCATTCAATTCCATGGGCTAAAGTATGCCTGCATGAGTCCGGGTGGCGGAATTGGCAGACGCGCTAGCTTGAGGTGCTAGTTCTCGAAAGAGATTAGGGGTTCAAGTCCCCTTTCGGACACGGAGGTTCTTCGCCGAGGATATGCTCCAACCATGACCAACCGCGATCTAGAAAATGCCCTATCGCTAATCGCAGATGTCCCGGACTATCCGAAACCAGGAATTCTTTTTAAAGATATAACACCGCTTCTCGCGGATGGTCCGTCATTTGGCGTCGTAGTTGATGCGCTAGCCCAATCGATAGCGGATCTTCCAGAAAAAATAGATGCTCTGGTAGCAATTGAGAGTCGCGGCTTTATTTTGGGAGGTGCGCTCTGTCGAGCCTTGAACATTGGATTCGTTACAGTGAGAAAACCGGGTAAATTGCCACGCGATGTTCATCGCAAAGATTACCAACTTGAATACGGCTTTGATGCACTTGAGATGCACAAGAATCTTCTAAGTAAAGATAAAACAGTGGTAATTGTTGACGATGTTCTTGCAACTGGCGGTACGGTCCTTGCCTGTCAAGATCTCGTTGAGATGTCGGGAGCCAGGACTGCCGCTCACCTTTTTCTTCTAGAAATTTCCCAGCTCAATGGACGCGAAGCTATACAACGCGCTAAACCTGGCATCGAAATTATTTCTTTATTGAGAACTTAAAATGGCTGAACTCGTCTATTACTGCGGAACTATGGATAGCGGCAAGTCCACTTTGGCCCTTCAAACTGCGCACAATCATCAAAGTCGTGGAAGATCTGGGTTGCTGTTCACGAATCGAGATCGTGCCGGATCAGGGAAAATTTCTTCACGTTTGGGCCTAACTTCAGAGGCGCTCGAAGTTGAGGAAGAACTAGATATTCACCAGTTCGTAGTTGAGCAACTATCTCAGGGAGCGAAGATTGACTACGTCATTTGCGACGAGGCTCAGTTCTATTCGCCTGTACAAATCGAACAATTAGCCCGAATCGCAGATGGATTAGGAATCGATGTCTATGCCTTTGGAATTCTCACTGATTTTCGGACTAAACTCTTTCCAGGTTCGGCTCGATTAGTTGAATTAGCCGATCGCGTTCAGACGCTCCAGGTAGAAGCTTTATGTTGGTGCGGCGAACGAGCTACCCACAACGCTCGAACCGTCGATGGCTCAATGGTTACCGAAGGTGAGCAAGTTGTCGTCGGTGATACGAGTAGCAGTGAAACCATTGCTTACGAAGTTCTGTGTCGGCGACATCATATGCGCAAAGTAACTTCAAGAGGTCAAGCCCATCAGTCAATAGATCCCCTTCCCTTCTCGTGACAATGCCGCGAATTGATATTTCAGGAACTAGTATCTCGCTATGAAAACAAGAGGATATGCAGCACTTCAGAGCAAAGCTCCCCTGACAGATTTCGAATTCGAACGCAGACCAATTGGTGATCGAGACGTTGGCTTTGACATCAAATTCTCCGGGATATGTCACTCAGATATCCATCAGGCTCGAGAGGAATGGGGACCTGCACTTTTCCCAATGGTTCCAGGACATGAGATCGTAGGAATCGTCACAGTAATCGGTACTAAGGTTTCCAAGTTTAAAGTTGGCGATCGTATTGGCGTCGGTGTCTTTATCGATTCCTGTAAAGAGTGTCGAAATTGCAAACGAGGGATGGAACATTTCTGTTCCGAAGGTATGACGGCTACGTACAACTCACTAGAACGAGATGGAAAGACAGTCGCGTTTGGCGGTTACTCAAACTATTTTGTCGTCGATGAAAGATATGCGGTCAAAGTTTCTGAGAATTTAGATTTCGCTGGCTCTGCGCCTCTTCTATGCGCCGGCATAACTCTTTACTCCCCTATTCGCCATTGGGAAGTTAAGAAAGATTCACGCGTTGGCGTGATGGGCCTAGGCGGGCTTGGACATATGGGAGTGAAATTTGCGTCAGCTCTTGGCGCAGAGGTAACGGTCTTTTCTCATAGCGCGTCTAAGGCTGCGGACGCTAAGCGACTTGGAGCAAGTAACTTTGTGGATATCTCTTCGGATTGGCCGAAGATGCATCGCAAAGGTTTTGATTTAATTCTCAATACAGTTTCGGCTGAATTGGATTTGGAGCCATACCTACAAGCGCTGGATACCGACGGAACGCTTGTGATTATTGGACTACCCGGGAAACCTTATGCCATTAATGCAGGGACAATGCTCGAAGGAAGACGGAGTATTTCTGGATCCATGATTGGCGGAATGGCTGAACTACAGGAAATGATGGATTTCTGCGCCGAGAAAAACATCGTTAGTGATGTTGAAATTGTTCAACCGAATCAAATCAACCGAGCTTATGAGCGAACCATAAAGAGCGATGTAAAATATCGATTTGTGATTGATGCCTCTGGTTTTTAGTTTTGAAAGAGTAAGAGAACAATTGGGGCGAAAACTAAGGCTGGTAGAAGATTGCCAACCGATACGCTCCTAATATTTAAAAGTTTAAATCCAATTCCAAGCAGTAATACTCCGCCAACCGCCGTCATAGCCGAAACTTGAGCATCACTGAGAATATTTCCTAGATAAATCGCAATAATCGTCCAGCTACCCTGATAAATGCCGACCGGTAAGAATGAAAGTAGTACGCCTAAGCCAAATGCTGCGCTAAAAGCTATTGCTGCGAAGAAATCTAACGAACTCTTAAGGAGCAACTGTTCGATGCCTTTGTTCATTCCATCACTAATGCTCCCAAGAATTGCTAACGGGCCGATGACAAAGAGAAGGGAAGCCGTCACAAATCCCTCAACAAATGAGTTGTCGTCCTTGGCAAAGCGCCTCTTTAAACCCTCGCCCATCTGAGTAAGTCGGAGATCGAGGTTGATCCACGATCCTAGAATCGCTCCTAAAATGAGTGAGATTAGAACAACAAGTATTGGTCCACCCTGAACAGTTGAACCAACAAATTCATCGTCCCAAAGCTCCTTTATAGCGGCAGCGGCACTGATCAAAGTAATAAATCCCAAAACATCAGTTATCAAACTTCGAGTACGTTCCGGAATTCGATTGCCACCCAAGCGACCGAGGATGGCGCCAGCGATAATCGCTGTGATATTTATTATGGTACCGACACCTGGAAACATCAGAGCAGTGTAAGCCTTATCCGACAGAGTAATAGAATTTATGAAGTACGCTCAGGTCCATGCCCGATATTTACCGCTCTCTCCGAGCTTTTTTAAGGCCTAGCAAGACGGTGCCCGTAACGCCATGGACAGCTATCTCGCCGTGGTCGATATCTGTTCGAAGATTTGCGATTCTATTTGTCGGATTATTTCTCTTCGGCATTGGCGATTCACTGCTTATTGTCTCAAACATTGGAAATTCCCCTTGGACAGTTCTTTCGCAAGGCGTTTCCAGGCAACTTGATATTTCAATAGGTAGCGCCACGCTATTGGTAAGTCTCTTTGTTCTCGCTCTTTGGATACCGCTCCGTGAAACGCCGGGATTTGGAACGCTCGCAAACATTCTCATTATTGCCGCAGCAATCGATATCGGAGTCCGTTTTATTCCAGACCAAGAAATATTTATCTTGGAAATTCTTTATGTTCTACTCGGCATCACGCTAGTTGGTCTCGGTTCCGCCCTTTACATCACATGCGGTTTAGGATCGGGCCCGCGAGATGGTTGGATGACAGCGCTGCACCGTCGAACCGGGCTCCCGGTCGGTCGCGTTCGCCTTTCTATTGAGGTTCTCGTCCTTATAACGGGATGGGCGCTCGGTGGCGTTGTGGGGTTAGGGACAGCGCTCTTCGCGCTGCTAATTGGTCAAGCAGTCGCAATCTCCTTCGGTGTCGTTGCCAGGCTTACTGCTCGGTAGCCTCTAGATTTATCGCTTCCCTCGGCTTGTGGACCGCCTTCCACACGGTGTCGCAACCACCACCGTTAAAAAATTAGCAATCTCTCATCTATTGATGAGGTGAAAGGTAGAAAATGCTGGATACCTTCTTCAAAATCTCTCAGCGCGGATCCTCAGTAGCCCAAGAGGTGCGCGGCGGAGTTGTTACATTCTTCACGATGGCGTACATAGTTGCGCTAAATCCCCTAATCATCGGTTTAGCTAAAGACGCTGATGGTAAATATATAGGCGGCGGAGATGCACCAAATCTCGCCCTAATTGCTGCCGCTACTGCTTTAGTAGCTGGCGTCCTATCAATTCTTATGGGAGTTATTGCCAATTTCCCGTTAGCGTTAGCAACGGGCCTTGGTTTAAATACCTTCGTAGCTGTCGCCATCGCCTCCAAGATGACTTGGCAAGATGCGATGGGATTGGTGGTTCTTGAAGGAATCATCATCACCGTGCTTGTTTTGACTGGATTTAGAACGGCAGTATTTAGAGCCGTTCCGACGCAATTAAAGATTGCAATCTCCGTCGGAATTGGTCTATTTATCGCTCTAATCGGTCTTGTAGATTCGGGCTTCGTCCGTAGAACCTCAGCCGGTCCAGTCCCAGTAACTCTAGGTGATGGTGGAGAACTAGTTGGCTGGCCAGTCGTGGTCTTTGCTTTCGGACTATTTCTCACCATAGGTCTAATGGTTCGCAAAATTAAAGCGGCGCTACTTCTCGGAATCATTATTTCAACCGTGCTTGCCGTAGCAATTGAAAGCGCCTTTAAGATTGGTCCAAATTTTGATGGAACAAATGTGAATCCAAAAGGTTGGGGCTTAAATGTTCCAGCGGTTCCCTCAGATATTGTTGCGGCTCCAGATTTCAGTCTGATCGGCCAATTCAATCTCTTCGGTTCATTTGAAAGAGTTCCGCTCATAACAGCGCTGCTTCTTGTCTTTACTCTCCTTTTGGCTGACTTCTTCGACACCATGGGAACTATGACTGCAATTGGACAAGAGGCAGGCCTAAACGATCGCGAAGGTACTCCTCCGAATGCAAATCGAATTCTCTTGGTGGATTCACTTGCCGCAGTCGCCGGTGGAGCTTCATCAGTCTCCAGCAATACCTCGTACATTGAGTCCGCATCTGGTGTGGGTGAAGGCGCAAGAACCGGATTAGCATCAGTAGTTACCGGAATACTCTTCCTTCTTACAACTTTCTTATCCCCGCTAGTTGCGATTATTCCTTATGAAGCTGCTGTTCCTGCCTTAATTGTTGTCGGCTTCTTAATGATGACCCAAATCAAATCAATCGATTGGGAAGATTATGGAATCGGTATTCCAGCATTCTTGACAATTATTTTGATGCCATTTACTTACAACATATCGGTAGGTATTGGAGCTGGATTTGTTTCATATGTTGTGATCCGGATCTTCCAAGGAAAGGCAAAAGAGGTCCATCCGCTTTTACTTCTGGTAGCAGGTCTATTCATGATTTACTTCTTGAATGACCCGATAACCACCTGGATCGGATAGTTTGCTTTAAAAGGGCCCGGCTAACTACCGGGCCCCTTTTTTACCAGTTTATAGTTGAACGATTTTTGGATTTGAGAATTTCGTTTACTTTTGAGAAAGGTTTTGAGCCGAGAAATCCGCGATGAGCCGATAGCGGACTTGGATGTACACCTGTTACTAAAGTTTCCTCTCGAAAATACTTAGCTAATTCCTTAGCTGAATTCCCCCAAAGAATGGCCACGCAATCTAAATTCGCCAATTTCTCTGCGATTCGTTCGGTAATCTGTTGCCACCCTAAATCACCGTGAGAGCCACTTTCTCCAGCGGTTACCGTTAGAACTCGATTAAGTAACATCACACCTTGATCAGTCCAGCGACTTAAATCTCCGTCACTAGTCGTTGTAGATCCAACGTCAGTTATTATCTCTTTCTGAATATTCAAAAGAGAGCCTGGGAGTCCCGAATTTCGTGGATTAACCGAGAAAGCTAGGCCGCAGGCATCGCTGGCATTCGGGTACGGGTCTTGCCCAATAATAAGAACCTTCACTTCTTCTGGGGGTATCTCCAAAGCTCTAAACACTAATGAGCGATCTGGCAAAATCCGCTCACCCGAATCCGCTCTTCTTCTTAGTTCACTGCCGATTTCGTCAATCTTTTCTCGCTGTTCCAAAAGCGTTTCTCGCCACGGCGGAGGTATTAGTTCAAAGAGCATCAGAGGCTGCGAAATATCGTTGTCCGTCGAAACTCAATCTCACTTTCACTCCAAATACTGAGTGAATATTCTCTGAAGTTAGGGTGTCCCCTATCGGGCCGCTTGCGAACAATTCTGCATTCTTCAAAAGAGCCACATGTGTTGTTCCACTTGGAATCTCCTCGATATGGTGGGTCACTATTACTGAGGCGGGGGCGTTATCTTCATCCAAGTATCGAGAGATTCTTCCTAAAATATCCTCTCTTCCTCCTAGATCTAGGCCAGCCGCCGGTTCATCAAGTAAGAGAATCTCTGGGTCCGACATTAGGGAGCGGGCAATCAAGGCTCGTTTTCGCTCACCTTCACTCAACGTTCCAAATCTTCTTGTAGCCAGCTCTCTGATTCCAAAAATATCAAGCAGCGCTTTCGCTCTAGATTCATCCCAAAGATCATAATCTTCTATCCATCGCCCACTTATGGCGTAGGCAGCGGTAAGAACTAGATCGACAACTAATTCTTCGTTTGGCAAGCTCTCATTGAGCGCACTTGATGAGATGCCAATTCTCGGCCGTAGGTCAAAAACATCAACCTT
>JAGWYB010000067.1 GCA_018969585.1 Actinomycetales bacterium
AAAGCGATGGGTGAACCGCAAGAAAGTACTCGAAGGCCAGGCAGTTTCTACCAGCGCATGATCCGCGGTTTATAGCTTTCGTAAGAAATCAGGGTTGTCGTCGGGCGGAACAATCTTTCCTTTACGGCGGCGACGGCCATTTCCTTTAGGTCGACCAGCAATAATCCATGCGAGTGCGCCAATTCCGGGAACTAAAATAATGATGACGAGCCATGCCCATTTAGGAAGGCTTCGAATCTGGCTTTCGGGGGTGCGCGAGCAATCGATGATGCTGAAAATCATCAACGCAAGAACGATGATTGATGCGATTACTGCGAGACGGACCATGATGGAATTTTATCGCGCCACAAGCCAAGCCGCGAAAGAGAGAGCGACCGAGTAAATAATTTGGATCTTTCCCGTTTTGGCTAAGAGAGCGATGAGTTCGTCTCCACGTGCGCCGGCGCTAACAGCCCGAACTGACTTCGAAACGAGTGGTAGAGAGACGAGAGCGAATAAGTAGTAGAAGGAAAATAGCGCAAGCGCGACTGAGATCACGAGTGCAAAAAACATCAGCCACTTATATAAATCACGCGTGGACTTGTCTCCCATCACAACCGCGAGCGTTTTCTTTCCGGCAACTTCATCACTTGGGAGATCGCGAAGATTGTTAAGAACTAAAATGGCACACGCAAGTGCGCCCATTGCAAATGAAGCAAGGATTACTTCGCGAGAAACAGATTCCGTCTGGACATAATACGTGCCGACAGTGGCAACAACGCCAAAGAAAATAAATACGGAGACTTCACCCATCGCTTGGTAACCATAAGGTTTTGGACCACCGGTATAGGTCCAGGCAGCAATAATGCAGATAGCACCGAGAATGATGAGTAACCATGAAGTGCGCGAGGCAAGTATCAATCCAGCAATCGCGGCAACAAAGAAGGAAATAAATGCAGCTTTCTTTACCGAATCAGCTGTTGCGGCTCCAGACCCGACCAGGCGCATCGGTCCGACTCGATCAATATCAGTCCCTTTGATGCCATCGGAATAATCATTTGCGTAATTCACTCCAATTTGGAGTGAAAGCGCAACGGTAAGCGCTAAAAAGGTATGCAAGAAAGAGGCGTTATATCCTGCAAAGGAAGTGCCTACTAAAACCGGCGCGATAGCAGCAGGAAGCGTCTTTGGACGAGCTCCAGCAATCCATTGTTCACGCGTAGTCATCAGCCAACTTCTTTCGATCCGGTTTTCCTAAAGCTAAGTATGGAATGAATTCAACCTTGAACATTTCTTTTGGTGAGGCGTGTGCGCCAAATTTCTTCTTCAACTTTTCTTGTAGTTGATCGAGAGCAACATGCTGGGTGGTGGCAATACAGAGTCGCTCGCCCCATTCTTTATCAGGAACCGAAAATGCGACGATCTCAGGGTGTGTGAATTCGGTCTGGAGATAGTTCTCAATTGCGCTCAGTGAAATTTTCTCTCCGCCTGAAATGATCTGGTCATCAACTCGTCCAAAGACAGTGA
>JAGWYB010000008.1 GCA_018969585.1 Actinomycetales bacterium
TTCCAGCCAATGATTGACTCTTCTAACAGAACCTCACTAACTGGGCTGTACTGCAACCCCGCGCCGGCGATAAGTCGGAGTTCACTCGCGTCCTTAGCGATTCCGCTACCAAGTCCTCCCATCGTGAAAGACGGTCGCACTACGACCGGGTAGTTCAACTCCCGCGCGGCAGCCAAGCATTCATCAAGCGAGTGGCATATTCGAGATTTTGCTGACTCGCCTCCAACTTTTTCTACGATAGATCTGAACTCTTCTCTATTCTCGCCACGCTTAATCGCTGGGATATCAGCACCTATTAGTCGAACTTCATATTTCTTTAGAATTCCCAACTCGTCCAATTTCATTGCGGCGTTAAGAGCTGTTTGCCCACCCAAAGTTGCCAGTAACGCATCTGGTCGTTCTTTGGAAATAATGTCCTCGAGATACTCGGGTGTAATGGGTTCGATATATGTTGCATCGGCAAATTCTGGGTCAGTCATAATCGTTGCTGGATTACTGTTTACAAGAACCACTCGAATACCTTCAGAACGCAGAACGCGACATGCTTGCGTGCCGGAATAATCAAATTCGCATGCCTGTCCTATGACAATCGGACCACTGCCAATCACCATCACGCTCTTGATTGATAAATCTCTAGGCATTGTTGCGCAACTTTTCTACGAAAACATCAAAGAGATAATTAGCATCGTGCGGCCCGCCGGCTGCTTCAGGGTGGTATTGGACAGAGAATGCTGGAATGTCCTTCATGTAAAGACCTTCCACGACACCATCATTAAGGTTTATATGAGAAACCAAACCACTTCCAAATACTGTTGCAAAATCTCCATCTTTCGGCGCATCAACGGCAAAGCCATGATTATGCGCTGTAATCTCAACGCGATCCTTTAGTCGATTGTAAACAGGTTGATTGATGCCACGATGACCAAAGCGTAATTTGTAAGTATCAAAGCCCAATGCTCGACCCAAAATTTGGTGGCCAAAACAGATTCCAAAGATGGGCAAACCTGATGAGAGCGCTTTACGAATAGTTTCTACTGTTGTATTCATTGTGGCGGGATCGCCAGGCCCATTAGAGAGAAAAATGCCGTCGTAACCTTTCGATTCGATCTCCTCAAAGGTGCTATCGAAAGGCAGAACGTGCGTCTCTATTCCTCTTCTCGAGAAGTTTGCTGGAGTCGCCGCTTTAATTCCTAAATCAAAAGCGGCTACTCGAAAATCAACAGATTTTGCACTAGATACAACGACCTCTTCTTTTGTTGACACTTCATCAACGAGGTAAGAACCCGCCATCGGGGCTGTCTTGCGAACCTTAGTCACCATATCTTCTCTTGATAGATCAGCGCCGGAGAAAATTCCGGTGCGAAGCGCCCCTCGTTCTCTAATATGAAGCGTAATAGCTCGAGTATCTACCCCAGATATACCTACAACTCCACCATTAATTAAATCCTCTTCGAGAGATCTCTTTGAACGCCAATTTGATGCGATTGGAGAAGGATCTCTGACCACAAAACCACTCACCCAAATTTTCTTTGATTCCATATCTTCATCATTCATGCCCGTATTCCCGATATGAGGAGCAGTCATCACGACAATCTGATTCAGGTACGAAGGGTCAGTTAAAGTTTCTTGATACCCCGTCATGCCAGTTGTGAAAACAATTTCTCCAAAACTTTCACCGGTAGCGCCCCAAGATTGGCCTTCGAAGACCATTCCGTCGTCTAGAACTAGAAATGCCTTACTCATGATGACTGTAGACCTTCCTGCCACGAAGGTAAGTTGCTTCAACCACTACGGGAAGTGTCATTCCTCGATAAGGATCGTTTCCGCTCTTACTCATTCGCGGTTTCGATACCCAATTTTTCTCTAAATTAACTAATGCAAAATTGGCAGGTTTGCCATTCGCAATCGCGCCATGATCCTTGTAGCCTGCTATCTCGGCTGGTCGAGAACTCATTCTATAAATCAGATCTTTTGGCGAAATCAGTTTGGTATCAACCATGGCCTTGAAGGATACCGAGAGCGCGCTCTCTAATCCCAACATTCCAAAGGCAGCGTTAGCCCACTCACACTCTTTACGCTCGATAGGGTGAGGTGCGTGATCCGTTGCGATTACATCTATTGTCCCGTCAGCTAGGGCAAAGCGGAGCGCCTCAACATCTCGCTTGGTTCTTAAAGGTGGGTTAACTTTAAATACCGGATCGTAACTTTCAATCAAATCTTCAGTTAGAAGAAGATGATGTGGCGTAACTTCGGCGGTCACTTGTATCCCTCGAGCCTTTGCCCATCTAATAATCTCGACGCTTCCTGCGGTGCTCACATGGCAAATATGTAGTCTGCTTTTCACGTGGTCTGCAAGTAATACATCTCTTGCGATAATCGCTTCTTCAGCTACGGCGGGCCAGCCTTTTAAACCCAACCTGGATGAAATTGCACCCTCGTTTACTTGCGAATCGACCGTTAATTCTGGGTCTTGAGCATGCTGCGCTATAACGCCATCAAAACTCTTCACATACTCAAGCGCTCGCCTCATTAAAATTGCACTAGATAGACAGTTGCCATCATCACTGAAAATTCTGATTCCTGCTGCCGATGCATTCATCGCTCGAATCTCCGCAAGTTGTTCACCCTTTGAACCAACTGTTATAGCTCCTATTGGAAATACATCGCATATTCCATGTACCTGGCCAAGGCGAAATATCTGCTCGACAACTCCTGCGGTGTCGGCAATTGGATCTGTGTTTGGCATTGCTGAAACAGCGGTAAAACCTCCAGCAGCGGCCGCCATCGAGCCAGTCAGAATTGTTTCTGCATCCTCGAACCCCGGTTCACGGAGATGTGTATGCATATCAACTAAACCAGGAATTAGTGTCATTCCGGTGCAATCCTCAATTTTTTGGACCGCGCTTGCGGAATCAGAAAAATATCCGTTCTCAACGGTTATCGATAGCTCTTCGCCTTCGAGATTCCGCAGATTTGTGAATTTCGTTATTTCACTCATGACTGCTCCCCGCTCAACAATAGGTAAAGAACAGCCATTCGGACCAACACGCCATTCTTAACTTGATCTGGAATTACAGAATGGATGCTGTCAGCAGCGTCCGCAGAAATTTCCAAACCTCGATTCATCGGTCCCGGATGCATGACTAAGGCATCTTCTTTTAGTCTAGATAATCTGACGGAATTTAGCCCGTAGTTCCTTGCATATTCCCGCTCGGAAGGGAAAAAGGATTCAACCATGCGCTCACGCTGAACGCGTAACATCATTACGACATCAAAACTTGAGAGATCCCTATCAAAATCAAAAGAGATTCCCACGTTCCACTTCTCCACACTTACCGGGAGCAAAGTTGCCGGAGCAATCAGAGTTACATCTGCTCCTAACATTTTCAATAGCAACACGTTACTTCTAGCAACTCTTGAGTGCAGAATATCTCCGACTATTGCTACTCGTATTCCTTGTAAATCTCCTTTTCCGCTTTGCAATCTATCTCTAATGGTGTAAGCATCTAAGAGAGCTTGCGTCGGATGTTCGTGCGTACCGTCTCCAGCATTTATCACACTTCCACTCATCCACTTCTGATCTGCTAACCTCTTTGGCGCTCCTGAAGCCGGATGTCTAATAACTACTCCGTCAGCTCCCATTGCCTGCAGAGTGATAGCAGTATCTTTCAAACTTTCGCCTTTGCTAAGCGATGAACCCTTGGCCGAGAAATTAATGACATCGGCAGATAACCGCTTAGCCGCTGCTTCAAATGAGATTCTCGTCCTTGTTGAATCTTCGAAGAAGAGGTTAACGATAGTTCTTCCCCGCAACGTCGGAAGTTTTTTTACAGTTGTTTCCGTTGCCCTAGCAAGATTCGCAGCTGTATCCAATAAATGTAAAGCTGATTCCCTATTCAAGTCAGAGATTGAGAGAAGATGCTGGCTCATTTGTTTGCCTCAATTGAAACTTCATCGTTTCCGTCTATATCAAGAAGCTTGACCATTACTCTTTCATTTCGACTTGTCGGAAGATTTTTACCTACAAAATCGGCTCGGATGGGTAGCTCTCGATGTCCACGATCCACTAAAACTGCTAATTGAACAGTTTTAGGTCTTCCGAATTCAGAGAGCGCATCAAGAGCTGCTCTAATGGTTCTACCTGAATACAGAACATCATCAATCAAAATAACATTCTTGTCGTTTATACCTTCGGCTGGAATTTCAGTTGGGAGTAACGATCTCGGAGATTTCAGTCGAAGATCATCTCGGTAGAGAGTGGTGTCCAGCGTTCCTAATAGGCACTCTCTGCCTTCCAGTTCACCAATGATTTCAGCCAAACGTCTTGCCAAAGTTGCTCCGCGAGTTGGAATTCCAAGGAGCACGATTGAATCAGAGCCATTGTTCCGCTCTAGTATTTCGTGGGCAATTCTCCGAAGCGCTCTTGATATGTCGCTATCGGACATGATGGTAGCCATTAACAACTCCTTTGCCGCCTCACAGGACGGTTCATTAAAGGTCGGCAAAAGATACCACTAAGAAAGCAGAGGCTGTGGAATTCTCCTAATGAGGAATTTTTAGCATAGCGTCTAGCCCTGATGGATACTTCACGCCAGGAATATAGAGACGCACTGACACGCCTGCGCGTTCTTAGGGAGCAATCTGGTTTGACCCTCAAAAAAGTCGAAGAGGTTAGCCGGGGGCGATGGAAAGCTGGCGCAGTAGGTTCATACGAACGCGGCTCTCGCCACCTCACTCTAGAACGCGCTTTCGAGCTTTTAGATTTCTATGGAGCGCAGATTTCCGCGCTAGCTCCTTCATCTTTTGATGAAAACTTTCGAGCTACCATCGATCTAAGAAGATTAAGGGCCTTTGAATCCGCCGATAAATTTACTCAAGTAATCAAAAACCTAGTCCAAAATTTAAAGTCCAAACGGGGCGACTGGAATACTGAGGTGGCTTCAATAAGAAATAGCGATATTCAAGCCCTACAGGCGGCTACTGGTTATTTAGATCAGTCATTCTTTAATGCACTTGAAATACGCGGCCTCTTGGTTCCCCGTAAGACTTAGTGAGTAATGTCGTCCTTAACCTCATAAATTGCACCAAGCACACCATTAACATATTCTGAAGAATCATCTGTTGAAAGTGACTTTGCAAGTTCTACCGCTTCGTCAATAACCACAGAATGTGGCGTACTCTTATCAAATAGTAATTCTTGAACGGCAAGCCTCAGGATGTTCCTATCTACGACCGGCATGCGGTCGATAGCCCAACCCTTTGCTCGCATTAGGATTATTTCGTCAATTCGCTCGCGATTTTGCGCGACGCCAAGAACGAGTTGTTTTGTGAAATCCCGAATCACAAATTCAATGTCAGACTCTCGGTCTCTCAAAATATCCATCGGCGACAGATTTCGTATATCGCTCTCGTAAAGAATATCTAGAGCTGCCTTTCGAGCTTTAGACCGCGTACTCACTTAATTGGCGCGACCGAGATAGTCGCCAGTCCGCGTGTCCACAAGAACAACCTCGTCTTGTTTTATAAATAGCGGAACTTGAATGTTAATTCCAGTCTCGAGTGTTGCAGGCTTGCTACCAGCTGAAGATCTATCGCCTTGCAATCCTGGTTCTGTATATGTGATGCGCAATGGAACTGACGGCGGCATTTCAACATAAAGCGGATTACCCTCGTGAATCGCGACAATAACTTCCATATTTTCAAGAAGGTAGTTAGCGCTTTCACCCACAGTTTCCTCTGGAATCGTCACTTGATCAAAAGTTGTATTGTCCATAAAAATATAGCCGGCATTGTCTTTATAAAGAAACTGCATTTCTCGTTTTTCCAGTATTGCAACTTCTACTTTGACTCCAGCATTGAAAGTTTTCTCAACAACTTTTCCTGAAAGTACATTTTTCAACTTAGTTCTGACGAAGGCAGGGCCCTTTCCAGGCTTGACATGTTGGAATTCGACAACATTCCAGAGCTGACCATCAATATCAAGCGTCATGCCGTTCTTAAGATCATTCGTAGTTGCCATGCTCGCAGATTACCTTCTGATCTCGAAAACTCTAAATTCTGGAGCTACTTGGATATACCAACGAGGGCACGAAGGGCGAGCCGATAAGAATCGATTCCAAATCCTGCGATGGTGCCATCCACAACACCGGACGCAACAGAGGTGTGTCGGAATTCTTCTCTTGCGAGTGGATTTGAGAGGTGAACTTCAATCTTAGAAGTTGGCACCATTGCCAACGCATCACGAATCGCATATGAGTAATGTGTGAAGGCTGCCGGATTTATGATGACGGGGAGTTTCTTATCACTTGCCTCGTGTAACCATCCAATAATGGTGGCCTCATCATCGCTCTGTCTGATCTCGACTTCAATAGATAGTTCTTTAGCTGCCTTTTGAATCTCACTAGAGAGTTCTTCGTAGGTGAAGTTTCCGTAGATATTTTTCTCTCGCAAATCCAGTCTTGATAAGTTAGGACCATTAATCACGAGCGCTTTCATAACGTCCACTCCTATCGGTTCATCTCGAGAAACACTTCGCTAAGAATACCCTCTGCGACTATTTGGCGATCGGTTCTACCAATTTCCATAAGGGTCACAAATCGAATTTCACCGGAGCGACGCTTTTTATCCTTACCCATCAATTGGTAGAGCTCTGGCCAGGCGGAACTTTCGTAACTTGTGGGCAATCCCAATTGTTGCAGAATTTTCGAGTGCCGATCTACAGTCTGATTGTTGAGGCCGAAACGTTGCGACAATTTCGCCGCAAAAACTAAACCAATTGATATCGCTTCGCCATGACGCATTGAATAACCCGAGTGGCGTTCTATTGCGTGCCCCAAAGTATGACCGTAATTGAGGATTTCCCGCTCCCCTTCTTCCCTAAAATCTGCGGAGACAACATCTGCCTTTACTTTAATAGACCTCTCAATGATCTCAACTATATTCATTAGTGGATCTGACTCAACTAATTGCAATATTTTTTCATCGCGAATAAATCCACATTTGACCGATTCGGCTAGACCTGCGGCTCTATCTCTCTGGCTCAAGGTTTCCAGCCAAGAAGTATCGACTATTACTCTCTTCGGCGAATGAAAAGCTCCAAATAGATTTTTTCCGGAATCTAAGTTGATTCCTGTTTTCCCCCCGATGGCCGCATCGACCATTCCTGCGACAGTCGTCGGTATGGCAATCCAATCAATTCCGCGAAGATAACCTGCGGCCAAGAAGCCTGTTAAATCTGTTGTGGCCCCGCCACCGATAGCGATTAGTAATGACTCTCTGCTGGCGCCTAGTGAAGATAGTTTTTCAGCCAATGATTGTAAGACGTTGAAATTCTTCTGGTTTTCTCCGTCTGGTACGGCGAGAATTCTTGCCCGTGGAATATCAAGAGAAATTTGAGGCAAGAGTTTTTCTGGAGCTACAACGAAAGACTCTCGCGATTGAATAACATTAGAAAGCTCAAGTTTCCAGTCATCAGAGATGTCGACCTGGTAAGTACGCTCTGCGTTAACTTGAATAGATCTCACGATATGAGTCCTGCAATCTCCTCAGCGACACTCTTTGGCTTTTTGTTATCTGTCGAAACTCGATACTTGCCTAACATTTCGTAAAGTCCCTTACGTTGAGCAAAAAGCTGAAGCCATTGTTGCCTTGGGTTTGCCACCAATAGTGGTCGATCCGTATTGAAGCCCACTCTAGGGGCCGCATTTGAAATTGAAACTTCGAGGTAAACCACTAGAGATTCGGCCTTTAATTCCTCTGAAACTTCATTATCTAGAACTGAGCCCCCTCCTAGAGAAATCACTGCTGAATCTTGCTGCAGAGTCGCTAAAACTATTTCACGTTCGATATTTCTAAAAGCCGCTTCGCCATCTTCAAGAAAAATATCTGCAATTTTGCGCCCAGTCTGTGATTCGATCTCTTGATCCGTATCAATATGACGTAGGTTCAATTTTTTTGCCAGTAGCTTGCCAATAGTGGTTTTGCCGCTTCCGGGTGGACCAATCAAAATCACCTTCATCTTCACTTCCGCAAATTGCTTAAAAAAGAGTCAACGTTTCGCTTTGTTTCTTCAACGCTGTCTCCGCCAAACTTTTCTAAGACCGCTTCGGCGAGAACTAGAGCCACCATCGACTCCGCGATTACTCCTGCTGCCGGAACAGCACAAACATCAGATCGTTGATTTATTGCTTTTGCTGGTTCACCGGTTGCAACGTCTATCGTATCTAAAGCTCTCGGCACAGTAGATATTGGCTTCATTGCTGCCCTGACTCTGATCAGCTCGCCGTTGGAAATTCCACCTTCGGTTCCGCCCGCTCGATCGGTGCGTCTACGAATTTCACCATCAGGACTTTTTTCGATTTCATCATGTGCTTGCGATCCTCTTCGGGCGGCCGTTCTAAACCCATCACCGACTTCTACACCTTTAATTGCTTGTATTCCCATCAAAGCTGCTGCCAATTTACTATCAAGGCGCCGATCCCAATGTACATGCGAGCCCAAACCAGGAATCACTCCGTAAGCAATTACTTCTACAACTCCCCCAAGAGTGTCACCAGCTTTTTTTGCTGATTCAATCTCTTCAATCATTTCTTTTTCTGTGTTGGAATTAAAACATCTAACCGGACTTTCATCTATCCGGAGTAAATCTTCCGGTTTTGGAAGCGTAGCGTCTTCGGGCACTTGAATAGGTCCGATTGAAACAACATGGCTAATTACTTCAATACCTACTGACTGTTTAAGAAATGCACGCGCAACTGAGCCTAATGCGACACGAGTTGCGGTTTCGCGAGCCGAAGCTCTCTCCAGAATAGGTCTTGCATCAGCAAAACCATATTTCTGCATTCCCGCGAGGTCTGCGTGCCCCGGACGAGGTCTAGTTAATGGAGCATTCCGCGCTAACTCGGCTAATTCAGATTCAGATATCGGTGAGGCCGACATAACCTTTTCCCACTTGGGCCATTCGGTATTAGCGATTTCAATAGCAACCGGCCCGCCCTGAGTTTGGCCGTGGCGGATTCCTCCAAGAATACGAATCTCATCAACTTCAAATTGTTGTCGTGCTCCGCGCCCAAAACCTAAGCGACGTCTTGCTAGTTGAGCTGTAATTTCATCTGGAGTTATTTCAATGCGAGCGGGAAGCCCTTCGATGATTCCTACCAATGCAGGACCGTGAGATTCACCAGCCGTCAACCAACGCATTGTCCGATTATCGCAGGTCGCTTCGTTAACTCGCTTGAAATATGGCCGATAAAGTAAAAAAAGGAGCAAAAGGAAGAGTTTCTTCACGATATCGCCCCAGAAGATATCGCCGACGCGCCAAAAGCCAAAACCCCGCAAAGCACCAACAAGAAAGAAAAAGTTCAATGCAACTGGTCAAGGAATCGGTTATCAGGGCTGCGATTGGTGAAAGTCGGACATCGCCATAGCCAACCGAGAAGTTTGTTATCCAACGCAGTAAGCAAAAAACAAGAAAGACGAGAGTGGCAATTGGTAGACGGCTTGGATGAGCGAGTGAGTGAATTACCAATAGTAATAGCGTTGTAGCTTTAGGAATTCTACGAAATCGAATATCAGTGATTGAGAGTAATGAGAGAGTGAGGAGAGTCAACACCCTGCCCAAATTACAACAAATTCAATCGAGCTAGAGCGGCTGTGGAAACTAAATCGATGACCTGAGAAAAGCAAAGAACTCTCCTCTGGCAATATCTCTCCCACTAAATAGCTCAATCTGACGCAAAGCTTGAGCGACTAGTAAATCTTTACCGCTTATATATCTCCCGCTTTGAGATTCAGATAAGAGCGTTGGCCACGGGTGATACAGAGCATCAATAACTACATCTACTCGTCGAATCAAATTTCTTATCGAGTTTATTCCTTCAGTTGGCAAAGCGTTAATTATGATTCTCGAATCAAATGCCTCGGAAACGTCTTCCCAATCCCGTATTGAGGCGCGGGGATTTGCCAGTCCAAGTGAGAGATCGCGAGCTTTGCTCCTTCGGAAAACATTTATTTCGCCAGAGAAACTATCGAGTGCGACGAGAGCTGCTCTTGCTGTGCCGCCTGCGCCCAATATAGAGACGGAATCAAATTTATTATCGAAAACATCAAAACTTTCAAAAATGTAGCGAAACCCAAAGACATCTGTATTTATACCCGCCCAATTCTCTCCATCTGAAATTAAAGTATTGATAGCGCTTGCAGCTTTGGCATCTGAGTCCAATTTTATTATCAATTGAAATGCTTCTTCTTTTAAAGGCATTGTAAGTGAGAATCCGCTCCATAATTCTGGGGTGTGGGCATCAAGGAAACGAGAAAGCTCCCCCGAATTAATCTCAAAACTTTGATAATTAGCTTTAACTCCCAATCGCGAATAGGCCAGGTTATGCAATTTCGGTGAAAGACTGTGGCTTATAGGCGATCCCAGAACCGCCATCATCTTCTTATCGCTAATCATTCAAATTTCCCCGCCGCAAAGTTCCGCTTATATTCCGCTTTAAATTTCAGAAACTCATCATAATCTGCAGTGAACTTAGTCTGCTTGGGAAGCACTGTCACAAAGTACAACCATGGACCTGATTCAGGATTTAACGCTGCTTCAATTGCTGCTCTAGTTGGACTTCCGATAGGGCCAGGAGGTAGTCCACGATTCTGAAAAGTGTTATATGGATTTTTCACCTTAGTATCCTGAATCGAAAGCTGAATCTCGCCACGCCTGTCGAAGATGTAATGAACTGTCGAGTCAAACTGCAGAGGCATCCCTATTTCTAGCCTGTTGTAAATGACTCGTGCCACCTTGGGAAAATCGATGGGGATTCCTTCAGATTCAACAAGAGATGCGATGGTCAACAGTTCATAAGGTTTATATTTCAGGTATTCCCAAGTAAGACCTTGAGTGCTCGCCTCAAATCGATTAACCATGTCCTGTAACATCGTTTTGGCAGAATCAGTCTTGGATTTTGAATAGAACGCTGGATAGAGAAGTCCCTCAATCTTGCGATTACTGAAAGGTTCTTGGACGCGTATTTCCTTGAGAGCAGACTGAATTTCTTTCTCAGAAAAACCGACTGCCTTTAGAGAAGTGATTACTTCTGTCAGTCGCGATCCGTCGCGAACCCGTATTAGGTTCAAGATTCGATCAGGATCAAGTAATTGATTTAAAGCCTCGCGGGCCGGGATTTTTGTTTCAATTCGATGTTCACCCGGAGCAATTCTCGAACTTCGTTCATCCGCTACTGCAACTCGGAAAAACGAAAGCGCTGATGCTACGACTTCTTTTTCGAACAAGAGTTGTCCGACTTGCGATCCTGTGGCACCCTCTGGAATCTCAACAATCACCTCTTCTCCTCTCTCATTTCCAGTGAAATCGGCTGCGCTTTTCGGTGAAGGTGCGATCTCGCGGAATAGTAGGGTAATTAAGAGAACAAAAATAGCGGCTAAAGCTAGCCTTCTTATTTCAAACTTCGATAACACTTCCGAAAATCTTTCCTAATGATTTCTCACCCGTTAATGCAAAATTCAGGATTTCACAAGCAGCTACCGCATCGATGCCATAACGCTTTATTCTTTCTTGATCGTGACTCGCACTTTTTGAGGTTAACCGCTCATCGACTAGTGAAATAGGAACTGGGAAGGTTTTTGCAATATGTTGGGCTAATTCTCTTGCCGCAAGTGCGGAATTTCCTTCAGCGCCAGAAAGATGAATTGGCAAACCGATATAGATAACTCCAATATTTGATTCCTGAATGATGTTCGACAATTCCATATCAAGTTTAGAACTCTCTATAGTTCGCAGTGGCGTGGCAATTAGACCTAATTCATCAGAAATTGCTATCCCAATTCGCTCTCCGCCGGGGTCTAGTGCTAATCGCCGGCCTTTTGGGATAGCGCCTTTCATTTACTTAAGCGATCTGAAATTGCAGCTATCGCTTCATTTAATTTCGATATGTTCGGCCCGCCACCCTGCGCAAAATCGTCTTTTCCGCCGCCGCCGCCGCCAAGTACTGTTGATGCGATTTTTACTAATTCGCCGGCCTTAATTCCCATATCGCGGGTTTTTTCATCAATTGTTATCACCAAAACTACTCGTTCACCTTCGAGCGCCGATAGTGCGATTACGGAATTCTCTTGTTTTCCCTTTTCGTTGATGGCCAAGGTGCGGAGCTCTTCACTTCCTAATTCCGCAGTGAAATGATGGGAAATCAGATTGAAATTACCAATCTTCTTGGATTTAACGGTGCTCAGTTCTAGAGCACTCTGTTTTGTCCGATGGCTTCGTATTTCCTTCTCTAAATCCTTGATTCGAATCAAAAGTGAGTTGATTCGGTCTGGCAAATCTTCAGGTCGCGCACCTTTAACAATTTCAGTGAGTGAGTTAACTATCACATGTTCTCGCGCCAAAAATTCAAAGGCGTCAACTCCAACTAGGGCCTCTACTCTCCTAACGCCCGCGCCGATCGAAGATTCAGAGATCAATTTAATCAATCCAAGTTGTCCGGATCGCTTTACATGGGTTCCGCCGCAAAGCTCTTTGGCCCATTCACCGACACTAACCACGCGGACTCGTTCACCATACTTCTCCCCAAAGAGCGCCATCGCTCCGATTTCGCGAGCTTGCGCCTGTGTCATCTCAACAGCAGATACTTCAAGATCCTCTTCCAAAAGATGATTTACTTTCGATTCGACATCTTCAAGAACTGATTTTGGAACTGCTCCAGTTGCTGGGAAATCAAACCTAAAGCGACCGGGAGCATTTTCAGAACCAGCTTGTGTTGCAGTTTCACCCAAAATTTCGCGGAATGCTTTGTGGACCATATGGGTTGCGGTATGAGCCCTCGATATTCCGATTCTTCTTGCATTATCTATGGCAGCAAGAACTGTTTCTCCTTGAATTAACTCTCCTTCGCGCACCACACCTCGATGAACAAATAAACCAGGTATCGGGGATTGCACATCTTCGATTTCAATTACCGCACCTTTGGATCCAGTAATCAAACCGTGATCTGAGAGTTGTCCACCGCCTTCAGCATAGAAAGGCGTTCTATCAAGAATTATCTCTACTTCATCACCAGACTTTACTGACTTGGTATTTTTGCCAGAATTAAGAATGCCAACGACAGTGCTCTCGGTGCTTTGATGTTCATATCCCACAAATTCCAGACGCTTGGCGCTATCTGCAATTAGACGATATTCCCCGAGGTCGGCGTGTCCCGTCTTCTTAATTTTTGCATCACTTTTCGCGCGCTCTTTCTGTTGTTTCATAAGTCTTTCGAATCCCAATCGATCAATTTCAAGGCCTTGTTCCGCTGCCATCTCGAGGGTTAAGTCAATTGGGAATCCATAGGTATCATGCAATTTGAACGCGTCTTCTCCAGTAAAGATTCGCTCCTTTTTACTCTTGGCCTTCTCTACTGCAGTATCGAAAATTTGAGTTCCACTTTTGAGAGTGGAGAGAAAAATATCTTCCTCTGCTTGTGAGGTCTTTGTTATTCTTTCGCGCTCTTCCGATAGCTCTGGATATTGTGGAGACATAGCCTCGATTGATGCGGAAATTAGTTCAACTAAATTCTTATCCGGGGCTCCAAGCAATCGCATATTTCTAATCGTTCGTCTCATCATGCGACGAAGCACATACCCTCTTCCCTCGTTACCTGGAGTAACTCCATCGCCAATTAACATAGTCGCCGTTCGAGCATGGTCAGCAACTACTCGTAAAGAAATATCTTTTTCAGGGGACTTGCCATATTTAATGCCGGATATCTCAGATGCTTTTCGCAGGATAATTGCAGTCGTGTCTATTTCATAAATATTGTCCACGCCTTGGAGAAGTGCAGCAGTGCGCTCTAGGCCCATACCTGTATCTATATTCTTTGCAGGAAGTTCGCCCAGAATCGGAAAATCTTCCTTTCCAGCTCCAGGTCCCCGCAGATTCTGCATGAAGACCAAATTCCAAATTTCTAAATATCGATCCTCGTCTGCAACTGGTCCACCTTCGCGTCCATATTCTGGACCCCTATCGAAGTAAATTTCCGAACAAGGCCCGCACGGTCCCGGAACGCCCATGGACCAGAAATTATCGGACATGCCTCTTCTCTGAATTTTCTCTTTTGGTACGCCAATCTTTTTCTCCCAGATATTTGCTGCTTCATCGTCATCATGAAAAACCGTGACCCATAGACGTTTTTCGTCAAAACCAAAACCGCCATCGCGTTGAGATTTAGTAAGTAGCTCCCAAGCCAGTTCAATAGCACCCTCTTTGAAATAATCACCAAAGGAGAAGTTTCCACACATCTGAAAGAACGACGCGTGTCTAGTTGTTTTTCCGACCTCATCAATATCAAGGGTTCGCACGCATTTCTGAATGGACGTCGCTCTTTTATACGGCGGCGTTACTTCGCCGAGAAAATATGGCTTAAACGGAACCATCCCGGCGTTAACAAGTAGTAGGTTCGGATCATTCAAAATCAAAGAGGCAGATGGAACTACGACATGATTAAGTTTCGCTGAATTTCCATCTTTGAAGTAATTCAACCATCTATTTCGGATTTCAATGGACTGCACGGAGTTTAAAACTCCTCATCATCAACAAAGCGTGACTCTTCACTCTTGCTGCGACGCTTTTTCTTCTTACCCTTCTTCCGGAGTTGCGCTGCAGTCAGAACTGCTCCCGCGGCTTTCATCGCCACCTGATTCTTATCAAGAAAAGTTGTAGCCGATTCCGCGACCTTTGTGCTTAGTTCATCAATAGTGCGAGTTACCTTATTTATGCTCTGCAACGGGCCATTTACTAATTCCACTGTAGTTGTTACTTCGGAGAGCAGCGGTGTGGTTTCTTCCTTAATTTCTCGTACAGCCGCTCCAACTTCATCAATAGCTCGTCCGATTCGTATCACGGCATACGAAATAGCTAATGCGATACATAGTAAAGCTGAAGCTGCAATTATTGCTGCTATTCCACCGGCGCTCATACGGATACTTTATCCAAAGACCGGCAGTGGAAGATCAGGCTTACGGTGTTCCTTATGAGCTTGAAGTGCAGATTTGTGGTACTCCTCAAGTTGAGCCAAGTTCGTTGGGTCGAAATAAGCCTCGCCATTAACGACATCACCCTTTCGGCCTTCAATCACAGCATGCACATCGTTGCCGGATAAGGTTTTGTGAGTCTCTAGCGCGTGAGCCACAGCGAGAACATGTTTTCGATTCTCTCTCAAGAGCGTCTCGGATCGAGCCAGAAGCGCGCCCAAGTTATCTTCGATTCGATCTGAGAGCGCCCGTCGCATCTCTTCCTTCGGATCGCGACCTTTACCGCCTCCTGGTGCTCCCAATTCCATTCGTCGACTTGAAGCATATGAAGAAACTGTTGAGCCCATGCCCCAGTAACCTTCCATCAATCCCGCAATCGTGGTCGCTGATTCGAGATCGCCCGAGACTCCGGAAGAGTTATCGCCATCGAAAAACATCCGCTCTCCGGCAAGTGATGCCAGAGATACCAAGATGTCTGATTCATATTCGCTCTTCCAATGCGTGAATTGATCATCAGGAGGAATTGAGGCCACCATACCTAAATACTCTGCACCCTTTTCAATTGTGGCGATATCAATCTCGAGATGTTTACGGGTCTGATAGGCCATAACAGCGTGACAAGCTTCATGGATTGCAGTGGCGTGTCTTTCGCGTTCTATGTATTCAACATCTTCTGACGGGCCTAATTGCTTTAATTGTTTTGCTTTCAATACATCGCTCCAAGTCACGCTAGTCCTGGAGTTTCTTATTGCCATGATTAATGATTCGTTTACTAAATCTTTTATTGTGGCACCTGTTGCGTAAGGCGTGATGATTGCAAGTTTCTCCATATCCTCTGCGGTTAAATTGTGAGAGATCTTGTCGAAGTAGCCCTGATAGGTACGAATTCGCCCGGCTTTGCTTGGATAGCCGACACGATACATACGGTCGATACGTCCCGGGCGAAGTAACGCTTCATCGAGCGATTCCGGCATATTGGTAGCCATCACAACCAAGATGCGGTACTTAGGCGGATTTTTAGGTCGCATTCCCAATGTTCGACGGACAACTCGATTGAAAAAACCTCGTGGCTTCTTTAGCCCTGAGAGCTCTGTCAAAAGTGCTTGCAAGGTTCCCATGCCAGCGCCACCGCCTCCGCCAGCTCCCATGACGAATCGATTAATTAAACTTGCTGGTTGTGAAATTTCAGTTGCTGCAGATTCAGTTTTAGTAAGTTGATTTTTCCAAATAATTCCGAGGGATTCACTTGAAACGTAATTAGAACCTCTGCATCCTTGTGCATAGGCTCCTGGCCCTCTATTGGTCATTATCCCGCGATTACCAAGAGCGTCAGCTTCATCGAAGAAAACCACTACCCCGCCATAACGCAGAGCTAGTTTGCGCAGTTTTCTAAAGAGCATTTTTACTTTCAAAATGCCAATGCCAAAGAACATATTGTTGAATGCACCTGGATCGACAAATACGAAGGGTCTTCCAGTTTCTCCAGCCATCGATTCCGCCATCAAAGTTTTACCAGTGCCTGGTGGCCCCCAGAGCAAAATTCCACCGGGAACATAGCCACCTAACTTTTCGATACTCTCTGGATTCTCAAGGAAAACTAAATTTTCCTTGATTCGAGCGAGAACATGATCTTGACCCCAGACATCGCTAAAGCGAGTTTTAATATCGTCTGGGAAATAGGTATCAATTCCGCCTCGGCTTAGGAACCAGAAAATTGCAACAAATTGAATAATTACAAATACGACTGCGAAAGCTAGCTGAGCAATTACCGGAAGTGCGCTCCAAAGAGCTTTCGGTGCAAAAAAGAGAGCTCTTACTGGCGTTTCCTTATAAATCGCTCCTAAGACTATTGATAGAAGCGTTACGAAAATTATCCATTTAATTACTCTAGATAACCTAAATCTCGTCCAATCGCTCAATCGGTGGAGCTGACGATCTACAAATCCAAAGTATCTCTGCCAAAATCCGTGGTACGGCGAAGCCAATTCAGCGATGAGAAAATGTGTCTGTCGTATCAGTTCAATAGCAACTAACGGGAAAATCCACCATCTCTGAGTTGCGCTAGCCTCGGTCGCCGCTAGAAAACCAAGTCCATCCTCGCCCGCCATATCGGCCCAAACGAGAACAAAAAATACAATTGCAAAAAAGAGCAAAAACTTGGCTCGATCGTAGAACGAGATATGGATTCGAGTTTTCCGATCTGAATCTCTTGGGCGTGAAGGTGCCGCAATATTTGATTCGCTCATCACTTCACTTTTTCTGGCTTAAAGTCGACGCCACTCTCGCGACGTTGAGCGTCAGTGATAACTGTAGGAGCTCCAGTTAATGGATCTCCGCCACTTGCAGTTTTTGGAAAGGCAATCACTTCTCTAATCGAATCAGCCCCGGCTAAAAGTGCGCAGAGTCGATCGAGGCCAAGTGCTATGCCACCGTGCGGTGGTGGACCATAATTGAAAGCCTCTAGGAGAAAGCCGAATTTACTTTCTGCCTCGGCTTCGGATAATCCGATTACTTTGAAGACTCTGCTCTGAATTTCGGATTTATGAATTCGAATTGAGCCGCCGCCGATCTCGCTTCCGTTTAAAACAATGTCATAGGCGTATGCCAATGCGCTCTCTGGGTCAGAATCGAAACTTTTTTCAAACTCTGGTTTTGGTCCAGTAAATGGATGGTGCACAGCAGTCCAACCGCCACCGTCCAATTTCTCAAACATAGGAGCGTCAACTACCCAGAGAAATTTCCATTCTCCATCTTTAATGAGATTTTTCTTTACGCCAACCTCAAGTCGTACCGCACCTAGAAGGTTTTGGGATTGAGCTTCTTCACCTGCGGCAAAGAAAATGGCATCTCCAGGTTTCGCCCCAACTTCTGCTGCAATATTCGCACTCTCTTTTTCCGAGAGATTTTTAGCTACTGGCCCACCAAGTTGACCATCTAATTGCACGAGAATGTAGGCCAATCCTTTGGCACCGCGGGCTTTGGCCCAATCTTGCCAAGCGTCAAGCTCACGCCTCGGGGAATCCGCCCCGCCCGGCATCACAACTGCTCCGACATACGGCGCTTGAAACACTCGGAAATTAGTTTCTTTAAAGAAGTTTGTAACGTCGACCAACTCCAAACCAAATCTCAAATCTGGTTTATCTGAGCCAAATCTTCGCATCGCTTCCCGATATGTCATTCTCTGAATAGGAAGTGAGATTTCATGGTTTATTGTTTCTTTAAAAACTCTATGTAGAACTCTCTCGGCGACATTGATTACATCTTCTTGATCAACAAATGACATCTCAATATCTAATTGAGTAAATTCTGGTTGGCGATCTGCTCTGAAATCCTCATCTCGAAAACATCGTGCAATTTGGTAGTAACGTTCCATGCCCGCAACCATTAGTAGTTGTTTAAATAGTTGGGGCGACTGAGGCAAGGCATACCAGGATCCGGGCTGTAGCCGTACCGGAACTAAGAAATCTCGCGCACCTTCCGGAGTAGATCTAGTCAAATAGGGCGTTTCAATTTCGAGAAAATCCTCTTCGCTCATTACCTCTCGGATAATTTTCGTGGTTTTTGAACGTAATCGAAGTGCGCGAGCAGGTTCCTCTCGTCTTAAATCAAGGTAGCGATATTTCAGTCTGACTTCCTCGCTTACATTTACTCGCTCTCCAGAATCAACCGGAAAAGGCAATGCAGCTGCCTCACTAAGGACTTCCAGATGGTCAATTGGGATCTCGATTTCACCGGTTGGTGAATTTGGATTTTCATTTCCAGTGGGCCGCTTAGTTACTGTTCCGGTAACAAGGACGCACCACTCAGCACGTAGCTCTCCCGCGATAGATTCATCCGAGATAACTATCTGCACTGTGCCGGTTGCATCCCGTAAATCAATAAAAGCCACACCGCCATGATCGCGTCGTCTGGAAACCCATCCCGCTAGCGTCACTTTCCGTCCGATATCGCTCGAACGGAGAGTTCCAGCATTACTAGTTCTAAGCAAAGATCTCGCCCTTCATGGTTGGCTTCAGAGTTTCAAAGAATCGCTCGAAGCTCATCGACTAAGGAGGTAAGGCTAACTGAGAACTCCTCGCCGTCGGACATTCTCTTAAGTCGACCCGACCCAGACGAGAGTTCGTCGTCGCCCAGAACCAAGACAAAGTGCGTTGCCATTTTATCTGCGGCTTTCATGCTTCCCTTCAGGCCCCGATTACCAAAAGCAACGTCAGCCACAAAACCACCGCGTCGACAATTGACTGCCATCTCCAGAGCCAAATTCTTTGCGGTATCTGAGATTGGGATGATGTAAATATCAACGTACTGTCGATCCTTCAATTCGATACCTTCGCTCTCCATCGCAAGCAGAGTGCGATCAATACCTAACCCAAAGCCGATACCAGAGAGAGCTTGTCCACCCAAGGTCTCCATAAGTCCGTCGTAACGTCCTCCTCCGCAAATCGTGGCCTGGGCTCCAAGACGATTGTGTACAAATTCAAAAGTCGTTCCGGTGTAATAATCCAATCCTCGAACTAGCCGTTCATTCACAAGGTATGGAATCTGAAGTTTATCTAAATTACTCTTTACTTGTTCGAATTTTATTTTGCTTTCCGAGGAGAGAAATTGCGAAAGTAAGGGAGCATTCTTAATTTTCTCCTGAACTTCGCCTCGTTTATCATCAAATATACGTAAAGGATTTTTCTCGGCACGATCAATCGTCTCCTGGTCAAAATTGGCTTTTCTTATGAAAGATAAAAGATCTTCTCTATGTATATTTCTAGATTCTTTATCGCCCAGCGAATTAATCTGAATCTGATAATCAGTCAAACCAAGCTTCTGAAACGCCAGGTGGGCCACGCTAATAACCTCTGCATCAAGAGCTGGATCATCAACCCCAACAGCTTCAATCCCAAATTGGAAAAACTGTCGATATCTACCTGCTTGTGGTCGTTCTGCCCTAAAAAAAGGACCACTGTAAAAAACTTTAACTGGTAACTGTCCTCTATCAAGACCATTTTCAATAATTGATCGAATTACGCCGGCTGTGCCTTCTGGTCTAAGCGTTATAGATCTTCCACCACGATCTTCAAATGTGTACATCTCTTTAGTGACAACATCCGTAGTTTCACCTACGCCACGAGCAAAGAGTTCAGTATCCTCAAAGATCGGAGTTTCAATAAAGCGATAGTTTGCAGCAAGAGCCGATTCTTCCAACTTCCAAATAACATGTTCGAACCAACTGGACCTGGGAGGAAAATATTCAGACACTCCCTTGGGCGCTTGATATTTCATAGGTTAGATAATCTTCCTTCAGCCGCAGCAATTAAATAGGGATTCATCCTAAACTCAATCTCCAATCGGCTAGTCGGCCCATGTCCTGGAAGGAGTTGTAAATCCCCAGGCAAGGTCATAATTTTCTCACGCAGACTTTCTTCCATCTTGGATATGGAGCCTCTCGGCAGGTCGGTACGCCCGATTGACCCCGCAAAGAGGGTATCTCCACTCACTAGTACCTGATCCTCAACGATTGCAATTACTGAACCCGGAGTATGTCCTGGAGTATTTGTGATTCGAAAACTCATTCCAGCCAATTGCAAAACTGCGTCGCTATCGATTTCTGCGATGCCTTCCGGCTCTTCGAATTTATGGTTTGGTATCAACCTATTCAATCTTGGTAAGAGAGCGCTCGTTTCCGACGTGAGCGCGAGTTGTGGACTAGTTAGTAAATCTCGATCAGACTTATGGATTAAAACTTTTGATATACCTACATCTGACTGCAATGGAATTAAAGTGAAAAAATGATCAACGTGGCCATGGGTAATTAAAATTCCTGAAACCTTAAGGCGCTTCTCTCTAATTACCTCTTTAACCTGATTGACGAATTCATAATTGCCGATACCAGGATCAATAACGATGCACTCTTGACCGATTCCGCCAGCCAAAATCCAGCAGTTCGTTCCGTAATATGGCGCAACAACATTTTCAACCAATAGCGCCATCACCGCATTCTCCCCTAACGGCTGGCTGAGCATGAAAAAGCCCCGCCCTGCGGGCCCTTTTACAGAATCCCTCAGGTTGGGTACCTTCTTCCTTTAAACCGCTGAACCCGAAACGACCTAACGGTCGCGCAACGAAAAGGATCTGCCCATGGAAAATCAAGAGTCGACTATCAAGTCTCCGGCAGCTGCCTTAATCGGCGATCCAGCGCGTTATGGCCGCGTGGACGAATCTGGAACGGTTTACGTACAAACTGATGATGGTGAACGTGCAGTTGGTTCTTATCCCGGGAAAACAGCGGAAGAAGCGCTCGCTTATTTTGTTCGGAAATTCGAAGTCGTCGCTGCCGAAGTTGCATTGTTAGCAGCTCGCATCATCAGCGGCGCTATGGTGCCAGAGGATGCGAAACAGGCAGTCGCAAAGTTACGAAGCCAAATTGAAAATCTCAACGGAGTTGGCAACTTAGTCGCTCTTAAGGCATCTCTCGAACAGATTCCGTCTCTAATTGATGAACATCGACCAGCTTACGAAGCTAAACGAGCCGCTGAAGCAGAGGCGAAAGCTGCCAAACGTGCTGCGGCCCTTGAATCAAAAGAAAAATTGGTAGCAGAGGCAGAATCTTTACGAGAATCTAATCAATGGAAAGTTACAGGAGATCGACTAAAGGCATTGCTTGACGAGTGGAAACAAGCTCCGAGATTGGATAAAAAGACTGATGGAGATCTCTGGAAAAGATTCTCATCAGCAAGGAATTATTTTGACAAGAAGCGAAGACAACACTTCGCCTCACTCTCTAAAGTACAAACCGAAGTAAAGTCACTGAAAGAAGTAATCGTTTCAGAAGCTGAAAGCCTTGCTAACTCCACAGATTGGGTTAATACAGCCAGAAGATATAAGGCACTGATGGACCAGTGGAAGGCAACTGGAAGAGGTAAGAAAGCTGATGACGCAAAATTGTGGTCTCGCTTCAAAGCAGCTCAAGATGCTTTCTTTGCTGCAAAAAATGCTGACCTTGAAAAACGTAGCGTTTCTTTCTCCGAAAACTTAATTAAACGTGAAGCGATTGTTAGCGAAATAGAATCACTACTTCCGATTACAAACCTTGACGAAGCTCGTCGCAAATTCCGTGATTTGAAAAGTCGCTATATGAAATCCGGTCAGGTCGAGCGCGGAAAACGAAATGCCCTTGACCGACGAGTTGAGTCAGTTGAATTATCTGTAAAGGAAGCGGAGCAGGAGCAGTGGCGTAAATCTGATCCTGGCGCTAAAGCTCGAGCAAATGATGTTGTGAGCCAATTACGCGCAGCCGTCGCTGATTATGAAGCAAAAGCCACGAAGGCTGAATCCAATGGTGATCATAAAAAAGCCAATGAATTACGAGAGGCGGCCGCGGCTCGTAAGGTCTGGTTAGCCGAGGCTGAGAAAGGTTTATCGGAGTTCACTGCAAATTAGTTGTTGGTGATTCGGTAAACATCGTATACCCCATCAATTTTCTTGATGCTTGCTAGAACCGTATCTAAGTGTGAAGCATCTGCCATTTCAAAGGTAAATCTTGAAATCGCGGTCTGGTCCTTTGTTGTATTCACCGCGGCATGAAGAATATTAACCTCGAGATCTGAGAGCGCCCGGGTGATATCAGAGAGAAGACGCGATCGATCCAGAGCTTCAATCTGAATGTTGACGAGAAATACAGTTTTCGCTGTTGGATCCCAAGAGACTTTCACAATTCGATCGCCTTGGTGGAATTTCAAATCCGCCACATTCACGCAATCGCTTCGATGAATTGATACTCCACTGCCGCGCGTAACAAAGCCAGCAATCGGGTCCCCGGGAACTGGAGTGCAACATCTTGCGAGCTTTATAAGGACATCATCGACACCTTCAACATGTACACCGCTGGCACTTCGTCGCGGGATTCTCGGAGTAGTTCCAGTAGAGATAGATTCAATTAGCGGAGCCTCGTGCGTTTCTTCAGCACCGACTGCGGAAATCAGCTTCTCCACAACGGAGTTAGAAGAGATAAACCCATCTCCGACTGCCGCATAAAGCGAATCGATATCTGAATAGTTCATGTCGTGAGCCAGTTGAAGAAGTGTTTGACCAGCTAAAATTTTCTGAATCGGCAGGCCTGCTTTTCGCATTTGACGAGCGATAGATTCTTTACCGGCATCAATAGCTTCTTCACGCCTCTCTCGAGAAAACCAAGCCTTAATTTTCGAGCGAGCTCGCGGTGATTTAACAAAGTTAAGCCAATCCCTGCTTGGGGCCGCGTGTTCTCCTTTGTTCGTTACTATTTCAATAACGTCACCATTGCTCAACGGCGCCTCTAGCGAAACCAATTTTCCATTTACTTTAGCCCCGATACATTTGTTTCCAACTTCCGTATGAACAGCATAAGCAAAATCGACGGGTGTTGATCCCTGCGGTAGTGCAATAACGCTGCCTTTCGGCGTGAATACGAACACTTCCGGGGTGTGCAAATCAAAACGCAGGGCATCGAGAAACTCTGAGACGTCGGTTGTTTCTTGTTGCCATTCATGTAGTTGTTTCAGCCACATCACATCTGGACTATCGGCTCCTGTGGATTTTTTACCTGTCTTATATTTCCAGTGTGCTGCAATTCCATATTCTGCTCTTCGATGCATCTCATGAGTTCGAATTTGAATTTCAACAGCCTTCCCATTTGGACCTATCACTGTGGTGTGCAGAGATTGATATAAATTAAACTTCGGCATTGCGATGTAGTCTTTAAATCGTCCCGGAACTGGGCTCCATCTAGCATGAATCGATCCTAAAACTGCATAACAATCTCTCACATCAGTTACTAGAACTCTGATTCCTACAAGATCATAAATATCATTGAACTCGCGACCTCTGATGACCATTTTCTGGTAGACGCTATAAAGATGTTTCTGTCGTCCAGTTACGGTTGCCGATATTCCTTCGGCGCCTAAATCGTTTTGAACTATTTCAATTACTTCATTCGTTAGCTTTTCTCGCGAAGGGTTACGTTCCGCTACCAAACGTTCAATTTCTTCAAATTTCTTCGGCTCTAGAAATTTAAAAGATAAATCCTCTAATTCCCATTTGACGGCGTTCATACCAAGCCGATGCGCAAGCGGCGCATAAATATCGAGTGTTTCGCGCGCCTTCCTTGCTGCGGTATCTGGCGAAACATATTGCCAAGTGCGAGCGTTATGAAGACGATCTGCCAACTTGATTACAAGGACTCTTATATCCTTCGCCATCGCAACGACCATTTTTCGAACGGTCTCTGCTTCGGCGGTAGGACCGTAGGTAAGACGATCAAGTTTCGTGACTCCGTCTACCAGATTGGCAATTTCTTCGCCAAAATCTTTTCTCAATTCTTGATTTGAGTAAGTTGTATCTTCAACAGTATCGTGCAAAAGAGCTGCCGCGAGGGTATTTGCATCTAAACCTAGATCAGCAAGAATTTCCGCAACCGCAACCGGATGGGTTATATACGGATCGCCGCTTTTTCTAAGTTGTCCATCATGGGCAGCGCTAGCTTTTTCAAAGGCTCGTTCAAGTACAAGTAAATCTGATTTTGGATTCTGCTCACGCAATCTATCTGCTAACGGCGAGAGCAGCGAGTTCATGCCTTAATTATCGACTACTTACGACCTTTGCGCTTATCGCGTTTTCGCTGCAGCCGTTGGCCTTGCGCGACCGGAGCGCCACCTCGAGCCATAACGCGCTGATTGAGCGCCTTAATTGCAGGCTCCCGTTCTCGCAACTGGGCTAATACCGGGGATGCAATAAATATTGAGGAATAAGTTCCGGCGATTAATCCGATAAATAACGCTAAGGACAAATCTTTCAAGGTACCAGCTCCGAGGATGCCTGCCCCGACAAAGAGGATTGCGGCAACTGGTAAAAGTGCAATTAAAGAAGTATTCAAAGAGCGAACAATGGTCTGGTTAACTGCCAAGTTTGCTGCTTGTGAGTAGGTGTACTTACCTGTTGCGGTAATGAATCGAGTGTTTTCTCGGACTTTATCGAAGACCACGACAGTGTCATATAGCGAATACCCCAGAATGGTAAGGAATCCAATAACCGTTGATGGTGAAACTTCAAATCCAACAAGGGCATAAATTCCCACCGTAATAAAAACGTCATGAATCAGTGCCACGATTGCAGCAATCGCCATTTTCGGTTCAAATGCAAGTGCCAGATAAATCATCACGATGATTAAGAACGCAATCAATCCTTGGAGAGCTTTTCGTGATATTTCCTCACCCCATGAAGGACCAACGTTCTGGGTATCAATTGACTCAACAGTTACGCCAAAGGTTTTTGCTAGCGAATCCTGAATTGAGTTCGATTGAGATTGTTCAATTACGCCTGTTTGAATACGGATTTTATTATCGCCAATTGTCTGGATTCGAGTTTCACCTGAATATCCCGCGCTTTGAACCGCGCTCTCAGCTTGTGGAATCGTGCCGCTCGGTGCTGTTACAGTGAAAGATGAACCACCCTTAAATTCGATGGAAAGTTCTACTCCCTTGGCGCCGAGAGCAAAACCAGAGAGAATGATGAATGCCAGTGAAAGTGAATACCACTTTCGCTTTCCACCGATGATGTTGAGCGAGGTTTCACCTCGATAAAGTCGCCCGCCGAGACCAGAAATTCTCATAGTTTCTCCTCAGACTTAGAGTCAGCAAAGTTCGCCATTCCAACGCTTCGCGCCGATACGCCGGAGAATCTTCCGCCGTTCTGCAGATACTTTGATTTAGCCATCAATGAAACTAACGGCTTGGTAAAGAAGAAGATAATGAGTAGATCGATAATCGTCGTTAATCCGAGAGTGAATGCAAAACCTCGGACGCTTCCAACCGAAACAACATAAAGAACAACCGCTGAGATTCCCGATACCAAGTCCGCAACAACAATCGTACGTCTTGCTCGAATCCATCCGGTTTCTACGGCAACTCGAAGTGGTTTGCCGTCGCGCATTTCATCTCTTATACGTTCGAAATAGACGATAAACGAGTCTGCGGTTATACCAATGGCAACGATAGTTCCAGCGATGCCAGCCAGGGTTAATGTGAATCCAACTGTCTTCCCAAGTAGGAAAAGAGAGAGAATTACTTGTACGGCCGCTAGCGACAGCGATCCGATAACAGCAATGGAAAGAGCGCGATAGTAAAGAATTGAGTAGATAACCACTAACGCCAGGCCAAGTCCGCCAGCCAATAATCCAGCCCGTAATTGATCGCTACCCAACGTTGGCGAAACTTGCTGAACCTCGCCGCGATCAAATGCGAGCGGCAATGATCCGTATTTGAGAACATTTGCAAGATCTTGAGCTTCAAGTTGGCTAAACGAGCCAGTGATTTGCGCTCGACCTCCCAGAATAGCTTCATTGATTCTCGGAGCGGATACAACTGAGCCATCCAGGACAATCGCGACTTGATTTTGCGGGGTAGGAAGATTTACGACTGCTTGCGTTAATTCTCCAAATTTCTTCGAACCATCTCCGCTGAAATCTAAACTAACAAACCAACCACTAGCACTTGCCGGGTCAATCGCGGCAGTTGCGCTTTCCACATCTCTTCCTACAACTTGGGCAGGAGCCAAAACATACCGAACGCCACCCGTTCGATCACAGGTGATTAAATTCTTATTTGGATCTTCCGTTACAGAGGTAATATTTAATTCTGCTGCAGTGCAATCTAAAGTTGTAAAGGCGCTCTGTTCTTCAGGAGATAAATTTAGTCCAGCAATCAATTCGTTATCGGTAGGGGTTGGAACGCCACCAGTTTCGACAAGAACCTGTCGGAAACGTAACTCTGCAGTCTGGCCAACTAATTCCACAATCCGGCGACCAGTCTCACCAGGAACAGCAATCACAATCTGGCGATTCGTGCCTGAGCCTTCTGCAGTAACCTCGCTTTCGGCAACACCCAATGAGTCAACGCGCTGCCGGATAATCGATACCGCTTGATCTATTGATTCAGCACTTACGTTTCCGGAATCACCAGTTTGAACTCTTGGCTGCAAAGTAACGCTCGTTCCACCTCGTAGATCAAGACCAAGATTTATTGAGGTTGCGCCAATTCCAAATGCAGTGGCGAATAAAGCTGCCGTTAAGAAAAGGTGGATAAAGAGAGTTCGCCCTGGTCTCGAGCGATTAGCGCTACCGGAATTACGAGAAGAACCGAAAGACATGGGGCGAGAGTCTATGGTCCGGCCACTGGGTTGTCGAAAAGCCCGGGAGCTTGTGGCGGCGGATTCTTTCCAAGGTGGCTCCAAGCCAGCGGTGTAGCGCTTCGACCGCGCGGCGAACGAATCATGAAGCCAGATCGAACTAGGAAAGGTTCGGCCATTGATTCGACAGTTTCGCGCTCCTCGCCCACCGCCATCGCCAAGGTGTTAAGCCCAACGGGTCCTCCACCGAATTGTTCAATAAGAGAGCGAAGTATTGCGATATCCAATCGATCTAAGCCTTTTTCATCCACTTCATAAATTTCCAGTGCTCGCTTTGTAACATCACCGGTGATAACTGAATCGGCATGAACCTCCGCATAATCTCTAACCCGGCGAAGTAAGCGATTTGCAATTCTGGGCGTGCCGCGCGATCGTTTTCCGAGTTCTGAAACTGCGTCTTTTTTAATTTCGATTTCGAGCAAATTTGCACTTCGCTTAATTATCTCTTCGATATCAATAGGGTCATAAAAATCGAGATGCGCAGTAAATCCAAAGCGATCGCGAAGCGGCGCTGGAAGCAGTCCGGCACGAGTTGTAGCGCCAACTAACGTAAAGTGCGGCAAACTCAAAGGAATTGCCGTTGCACCCGGTCCTTTGCCAACAATTACATCCACTCGAAAATCTTCCATCGCCAGATAGAGCATTTCTTCTGCGGGCCGAGCCATCCGGTGAATCTCGTCAAGAAAAAGAATTTCGCCTTCTACCAAAGATGAGAGAATTGAGGCTAAATCTCCTGCATGAGTAATGGCAGGTCCACTTGTAATTCGAATTGGGGAACCCATTTCGGTTGCAACAATCATTGCTAGCGTTGTTTTCCCAAGGCCTGGCGGACCAGATAGCAAGATATGGTCGGCAGGAGCTGATCTTTCTCGAGCGGCCCGTAACAGAAGATCTACTTGATCTCTAACTCTTCCCTGTCCAATAAATTCCTTAAGACTAGAAGGGCGAAGGGCTTGTTCAGCGCTGATATCTTCAGGCGAAAGATTTGAATTAAGAAAATCTGACTCACTCATTTTCGTGCCTGGCTCAATGTCTTCTTGAGTAATTCGCTTAAATCCGGATTAGCGGATTCATCCAAGTCTAAAACTACTTGATCGATAGCTTTTTCGGCCTCTTTTGCGGAATATCCGAGGCTGATGAGAGCTTCTTTTAGAGAGTTACGCCATTTGCCACCGGGTTTATTCTTGCCGCTTTTATAGGTTTGGAATTTATCTTGGAGCTCCAGGATTATCCTTGATGCGACTTTCTTACCTATTCCAGGAACCTTCTCCAAAGCCGAAGCTTCTCCCTCTCCAATATGGCTCCTGAGATCATCAGGTCCAAACATTGAGAGCAATGAATGAGCAACTTTAGGCCCAACCCCAGTAACAGTTTGCAACTCATCAAAAAGATCTCTCGAATTTGAATTGAGAAACCCGTAAAGAGTCCAAGAATCTTCTCGGATAACTTGAGAAGTATAAAGTTCGATTTCTCTACCGGAACTTATGCTGCTAGAAATCTCTGGCGCTACGGTAACTTCGTAACCTAATCCGGAAACATCAACAACCAATGATGTTAACCGAGTCTCAAGAACGACGCCTTTGATTCGAGAAATCACCGTTTCACTCTTCTCCCCGAGATGCTTTGAATTCTCTTTTTTTCCGTCTTAGCAGCTAAGTTCAAACGTTCGCTACCTGGTCCACGCCAATGATGGCAGATAGCAAGGGCTAAAGCGTCTGTGGTGTCCACGGGACTTGGTGCCGATTTCAATCTAAGAATCTTCACAACCATTCGAGCCACCTGCTTTTTATCAGCACGCCCAGATCCAGAAACGGCAGCTTTAACCTCCGTTGGGGTGTGGAGCGCTAGCGGCAAATTTGATCGCGCGGCTATCAAAAGGGCCACTCCCGCGGCCTGTCCAGTTGCCATAGCGGTCTTCACATTTAATTGAGAAAAAACTCTTTCGACTGCAATTGCATCAGGTTTACATCTTTCGATCCAACTCTTCAATTCGGTTTCTAGCTGCAAGAGTCGATCCTGCAAGAGAGCATCCACATCAGTTTTTATTACACCACAATCAACAAGCGATAATCCGCTTGCTGTTCTCTCTACAACGCCGATGCCGCACCGCGTTAACCCTGGATCAATTCCGAGAACCCTCACCAATCCAGCCTAATGAGGGCCAAGTAAACGACTATGAAAGGCTCGCCATTACCTCATCAGAAATATCGAAATTGCCATAAACATTCTGTACGTCATCTAAGTCCTCAATAGCATCAATTAATTCGAGAAGACTCTTAGCCGTCTCGCCATTTACCGGAATGGAGAGCGATGGAAGAAATGAAGAATCAGCGGATTCGTACTCGTATCCGGCCTTTGTAATCGCATCACGTATTCCGACTAAATCAGATGGAGAACTAACGATTTCGAAATTTTCGCCCAGATTATTTACTTCCTCAGCCCCGGCATCCAAAACTATTTCAAGGAGTGAATCCTCAGTCAGACTTTTATCACCTTGTTGCTTTCGAACAATTACTACTCCTTTTCTCTCGAATAGATAACCAACCGAACCGGGATCAGCCATCGTTCCGCCATTTCGAGTAACGGCAACTCTCACTTCAGAAGCCGCGCGATTACGATTATCAGATAGGCACTCGATCAGAATCGCTACGCCACCTGGTCCATATCCCTCGTACATGATGGTCTCCCAATTAGAGCTGGCTCCATCTTCCCCGGCTGCACGTTTTAGCGCGCGTTCGATGTTATCGCTCGGAACGGAATTCTTCTTTGCTTTGGTTACGGCATCGTAAAGCGTTGGATTAGCTTCTGGATCGGGACCGCCATTTCGCGCGGCAACTTCAATTGCTTTTATGTATTTTGCGAAAGCTTTGGATCGCTTTGAATCAATGAGCGCTTTCTTCCGCTTTATCGTTGCCCACTTGGAATGACCTGACATTAGGCGCTTACCTTTGCAACTTCTTTACAAACCACATCCAAAAAATAGCGATGAATTCGATTGTCGCCGGTCAACTCTGGGTGGAAGGACGTTGCCAGAATATGGCCATCTCTTACTGCAACAGCGCGTCCGTCCACTTGAGCAAGAACTTCAACCTTAGTTCCAACCGATTCGATCCAAGGTGCTCTAATAAATATGGCTCGGAATTTAGGGGAACTAATTCCCTTTATTTCAAGGTCCATTTCAAAGGAATCTACCTGACGGCCAAAAGCATTTCGTCTCGCCACAACATCCAAACCACCGAAAGATTCCTGTCCGACAATTGCATCCTCAACCTTGTTGGCTAAAAGGATTAAACCGGCACAAGAACCGTAAGTTGGCATGCCATTTAAAATTCGATTAGAAATTAGCTCGAAGAGATTAAAACTTCTAGCAAGCTTACTTATAGTTGTTGACTCGCCCCCTGGGATAACCAAGGCGTCAATACTTGAAATTTCATCGTGTGTTTTCACTGCTTGGGCAGAGGCGCCGCATTCATTCAGCGCCAGAATATGCTCTCGCACATCACCTTGGAGCGCTAGGACTCCAACTTTCACTAGTTTTACCAGCCTCGCTCTGCGAGTCGATGTGGCACTGGGATGTCGGAAACATTGATTCCAACCATCGCTTCGCCTAGGCCATGTGATTGTTCAGCTACGACTTTAGGATCGGTGAAATAAGTTGTGGCTTTTACAATTGCCGCAGCACGTTTTGCGGGATCGCCAGACTTGAATATTCCGGAGCCAACAAAGACTCCGTCTGCTCCTAACTGCATCATCATGGCGGCGTCAGCCGGAGTTGCGATACCACCTGCGGTGAAGAGAACTACCGGTAATTTCCCAAGAGTTGCCACTTCACGTACTAAATCGAAAGGAGCCTGGAGTTCCTTAGCTGCGACATACAATTCATCTTCGCGCATTGAGGTTAGTTTTCTAATCTCACCAGCGATTGAACGCATATGAGTGGTGGCATTGGATACATCGCCAGTTCCAGCCTCACCTTTTGAGCGAATCATCGCTGCGCCTTCATTAATGCGACGGAGCGCTTCGCCGAGATTTGTTGCGCCACAAACAAATGGAACGGTGAAATTCCACTTATCTATGTGATGCGTGTAATCGGCTGGCGTTAAAACTTCTGACTCATCGATGTAATCGACGCCAATTGACTGGAGAATTTGAGCTTCCACAAAATGCCCGATACGAGCTTTTGCCATTACCGGAATTGTGACCGCCGCCTGAATCGCTTGAATCATTTCCGGGTCGGACATGCGCGCAACTCCGCCTTGGGCGCGAATATCTGCGGGAACTCGCTCCAACGCCATTACGGCCACGGCGCCCGAATCTTCGGCGATTTTCGCCTGCTCGACATTTACGACATCCATGATGACGCCGCCCTTGAGCATTTCGGCCATACCGCGCTTAACGCGCGCTGTTCCCGTTACCGCTTTTTCTGTCATACCCAAATTGTACTTAAGGTCGGCTATATCGCGAATTGAGGTTACTTCTATGCGGGGTCGGCTTGCGGGTAAGTGAATTTTGGCTCTTTGTCAGTTAGAAAGAACCAAATTTGACCCCTTTCGAAAAGAGCATCTGAACCGTCTTCTAATGTCCAAAGAGTCTCAGATTCCGGAGTTGGCCGAGACCAATTTACTTTCGTAATTTTTCCATTTCTCAACAAATATCCAGTGCCATTACCAACGACATCGTTCTTCGGAGTAACGCCACCAAACTTATCTCCGTATTCCGAAGGATATATTTCTATAAGTTGAATCACCATCATCGGCGAACCTAATCGATTTCCTTTTTCATCAACATTTGGTTCACCATCAAAGTCCAAAAGAAATCTCTTTTCATCCTCATTCCAGAAGATTTCATATTTGGCGTTGGGCCAATCGACCCGCGCGCTCAAAATCGGAATGGCGCTCTCAGCTAATTCGCCATGCTTGATACCAATTGGTTTTACTAAATCAATTCCTTCTGCTTTTTCAAGTAAAGCCGGTATTTTGACCATCATGGCATAAGGCGGCTCGCGGTTCGGATCCGACACATAGATAGATGGTGGATTTCGCTCGGCACTTAAATTAACAATATTTGCAGCGCTCAATACCGGCCTAAGCTTGCTTTGCGCTCCGCTATACATAAATCCAACTCGCCCAAATTGCGCCATAATGTCAATATCTGAAATTCTCGCTGATCGCACTGGTCCAACTTCCTCCGGATATTGAGAAGAGTAGATCGCCATAACTCTTGTTAAGCCTGCTTCAACCTGGGTTACAAAAATTACATCTGCTGCATCTAAACCTTTCTGGGGGTGTGCATATTTAGTATCGTCAAATTTCACCGCAACCACTTGGCCATTTGAACCCTCTAGACCCGTCAGAACGTTTCGTTCTGGCTCTGGGCCGGTAAATGGCAAATCGGAAAAAGAACAACCCGTGATCGCAAATACCAATACCAAAAAAGCTAGACGACGCATCAAAGCTCCTCGTCTTCAAAAGGGTATGTAACTGGCAGTGGCGCATGTCCGGCGAGTCTAAATATTCGGTAAATTAATTTTGATCTTCTGTTGATAGTCGCAACCACTGACTCTTGGTGTATGGCGATTGCAGTTCTCAATCGATCAGTAACTTCATCCAATTCCTTAAAGAGATCTATGTGCAGATGCGGCACATCACTTTCATCGCGCAAAAGGCGAAGAGCTGCGGATAAGCCGCTTTCCGCCTCGCTCCTTTCAAAGATTTCAGCTTCTCTTGCCTGATGGGCGGCTGACATAAGAATCAGATTTGAAGCTGGGTCAATTTCAGGCAAATGCGCGATCTCTTGTGCGATTGCGGCGCGACGTTGCAATATGGCATCTAAATTAGCCCAAGAGGTTTCAACTCGATGGTGCAGTCGATCTAATCGGTTAGCAGAGAAAGTTAGATACCAAATCAGGATGAGTATTGAGATTCCAATGAAGAGTAAGGAATTCATCGCTCCTCCGAATTCGTGCCTTCGCGATTAAATAGACGAAGCCAATTTCTAGAGTCGCTTCCGATAGTGACTTTCTCACCTTCGCCACGCGAATGAAGGTAAACGTTCATAATTTCCGGCCCTACGCTGCTCCAATCAAATCGTTCCGCGCCTATTTTCGCACTGATAGACAACGTATCTCTTCGTTGTTCATCTTTAAAGAGTGAGATTACCCGCCTGGCTAAATCGTGGCTATCTTCATTTGTAAAAGTTTCACCATATTTACCTGAGCCCAGGACATGAACAAATGCTGGTAGATCGCTGGCGAGAATGACAGTTCCGCTTGCCATCGCTTCTGCGAGAATGATTCCAAAAGACTCGCCGCCAGTATTCGGAGCAACGTAAAGATCAATTGACTTAAAGAAAGATGCTTTTTCGCTCTCGGAAAGTCGACCTAGAAACTCCAATTTGTGTCGCAAATTCGGAGAGACGGATTGCATAACATCTAATCCTTCGCCGGGTCCGGCGATTAGAAATCGTGCGTTGGGAATACTTTTGACAATCTCAGGTATCGCCTTGATAAGAACTTCTAACCCTTTTCTAGGCTCTGAGAATCGACCGATGAACCCAATGGTGAAATCGCGTTGCCAAGATTTATCAGGTTCTGCACGTTGAAAAAATTTAACATCGATACCATTAGGAATTACTATCGCATCTGTCTCTAAATGAATCGTGAGAGTCTCTCTAGCCACTTCGCTAACAGCGATACGTGCGCGTAGTTTCTCGATAATTGGCTCTAAAAGTGGTGCAATAACGAAAGCAACCTTCTGTTTTGGGGCTGCTGCATGAAAGGTGCCGATCATCGGACCTTCAGCAATTGCGCAGGCCAAGAGCGATAGAGACGGAATTGCGGGCTCATGAAGATGAAGTACATCAAATTCATTCTGTGCCAACCATTGTCGAACTCTTGACGCTGCCACGGGTCCAAACAAAACTCGTGCAACTGCTCCGTTGTACGGAATCGCTACCGGTTTTCCCGCCGAAACAACAAAGTCTTCGGAAATAGATTCTTCAGAAATCGCTGGGGCTAAAACTGATACATGGTGACCTTCACTCAAAAGATATGTTGCATGATCCTTAATATTCGCCTGTACGCCACCTGGGACATCCCAAGCGTAAGGAGAAACTATTCCGATTCTCATACCTAAATCACGGCCTCAGGTTTAAGAAAGATTCGTTGTTGCATATGCCAAGAAGTGGGGTCTCTGGTGATATCCCGGGAAAACTGATCAGCCAACTTTTGGGTTAAGGCAATAACCTTCCCTGATTCACTTTTCCCACTCTCGGCCGAATCCAAGTTGAATGGACCGGAAAAGTTGATATGTATTCCAGTTTTTGTATAGGCAACGAATGCAGTGATTAGCGATGCGCCAGTACGTAATGCAAGTAGCGCAGGACCCGCCGGCATTTTTGCAATACCGTCGAAGAAATCTACTGTGATGCCGCTCTTACTTAAATCGCGATCGGCCACCAGTGCCACCAGGCCGCCGCGACGTAAAATCTCTTCTAATTCTTGAATGACAGATCCATCGATATCAAAAACTTTCATTCCCATTTTCTCTCGATGTTCGAGGAATTTCATAAAAAGCTTCTCAGGTTTTAGATGCTCTGCAACAGTATGAACCGTAATTCCTTTCATGCAGAAATAGAGTCCCGCATGGTCCCAATTACCGGCATGCGGCAATGCAACGATCACGCCCTTACCCGAAGCAGCGCCAGTTAACAATAATTCTTCATTAGAACAAGTTACCGTTTCGATAATCCGTTTCTTATCCCAATCAGAAATTCTGAAGGTATCGCACCAATACCTCATCGCAGATATCAATCCGCTTTTAACCATAGATTCGATTTCATCATTCGAAGCTTTAGGTCTTACTTGGCGATAATTTTCTCTTAATCGTTGAACGCGTTTCTTATTTCTTCGGTAGGCAAGCTCTGCGATTCGATTAAAGAGCGCATTCGCAATCTTCTCCGGCATAATTCGAACGGTCTTCCAGAGCAAGCTGTAAACAAGATAGGTCAGTTGTGCACTCATTAACTTCCAGCCCGGTAAACCACTCTAACGCGTTGTAGGACCGTAATTACACTCAAAACTGTTAATAAAATAAGCGCTACTAACATAGCGTCTTTCAGGCCTAATCCATACAGTCCACTTCCTGCAAGAATAATAATTAATCGCTCAACTCGTTCAGCTATCCCAACCTCACATTTTATTGAGAGGCCTTCGGCTCGCGCCCGAATGTAAGGAATTAATCCTCCAAGAAAGAGATTTAACAGAAGAAGTGACGAAATTAAACTTTCATCTCGAAAATATAGCCAGAGTCCGATACAGATTGCAGCATCGCTAATTCGATCCAGCGTGGAATCTAAAAACGCTCCCCATTTGGAACCGTTGCTCTTAGATATTCGAGCCATCGTGCCATCAAGTAAGTCGCTCAGAGCAAAAAATGTGATCAAGAGAGTTCCGAGAAAGAGTTCCCCTGAAGCGAAAAGAGTAAACGAAACAATAACAACGCCAATCGCGCCAATGGCAGTCAGCACGTTTGCCGTTAAGCCGCGTCTTAACAGGTACTCGCAGACCGGAGTAATTAGACGCGTCACTGGCGCTCGTAATCGATTCTGAATCATCGGGTACATCGTAGGCTCTTCCGGTGGAAGCACCTAAGGCACGCCTGCGCATTTGGTGTCATCACGATACAGACCCAACTCCCTCTCTAACGCTGATTGCTAATAACCCCTCCAGTATTGCGATAGATGCTTCAAGCATGGAATTACTCGAACCAGATGAGGTCTTTATCCTTCTAGTTGATGCGCGTAGCGGTTTTTCGAATCCCATGATTGAACTTTGGAATTACGCTGCCGAGCGACAGTACCGGAGAATTTTATTGGTGCAAGGATTAGAAGATTCTGAGAGCGATTTTGATGACATTATTTTGATTGCTGATCGCATGATGGAAAAGATTGCCACCCCTTATCTAGTTATTCATGATGAGTCAGGTACACCCATCGGTTTAGTAGACCTTGAGAAAGCAGAAATTCGAAATTATCAAGGAAAAAATATGTCGCTGGCTCCTTGTGACGATTCGATTCTCGATCTAATCGCAGAATTTCGAAGAGAGTACTTAGAGGAATTTCTATTTCTTGGTGAAGCAGCTTTTGCAGATGGCCTCTACGGGATCGGAATACCGATAGGTTCAAAAACGCCGTTTGGCGTTACTGAACTCAATTCGATTATCGCTGCGCTGTCCACGCGCTAGCAATCTCATTCCGACTTTCAGAGAGCAGTTTTGGAAGTACCTTGGTCTGACCAATTAACGGCATAAAATTTGCATCACCGCTCCACCTCGGGATTACATGCTGATGGATATGAGCGGCGACTCCCGCCCCCGAGACAGCGCCTTGATTCATTCCAAGATTAAATCCGGCTGCATTAGAAACCTCTCGAAGCACTCTCATCGCTGTCGCAGCCAAAGTCGACATCTCCGATCTTTCTGAGTCTGAAAGCTCAGTTAAGTCGGCTACGTGACGATAAGTGCAGATCAATAGATGGCCTGGGTTGTAAGGATAGAGATTTAGAACCGCATAATTTTCATTTCCGCGAAAGACAATCAATGATTCTTCATCAGACTTTTTCGGGATTTCGCAGAACGGGCATTCGTTTTCATTTGTTGGTAACGAGCGATTTTCGCCAGTTAGGTAAGCCATTCGATGCGGTGCCCATAGCCTGGCCCACCGATCAGGAATTCCGACGCCGGAATCCATCAAACCTGTATCCGTGAATTAACTGCTTGAGTAATTTGCGCTACTGCTTCCTTTATCGGGACGGCATTTTTCTGTTCACCATTTCGATATCTAAACGAGACAGCTCCGGCATTCTGGTCTTCTTCTCCTGCAATCAACATAAATGGAATCTTCTCAGCCTGCGCATTTCGAATTTTTTTCTGCATACGATCATCCGAATCATCTAATTCAGCACGTATGCCTTTTTTCTTAAGTTCCGCGACGATTTCTGCAAGGTAAGGCGCGAAGGCCTCGGCTACCGGAATTGCGCGCACTTGAACGGGAGCAAGCCAAGGAGGAAATGCTCCTGCGTAATGTTCTGTAAGTACTCCAAAGAATCTTTCAATTGATCCGAAAAGCGCTCGATGAATCATTACGGGGCGCTGACGAGATCCATCGGCGGCTTGGTATTCAAGATCAAATCGCTGCGGCAATTGAAAATCAACTTGGATGGTGGACATCTGCCAGGTCCGACCGATTGCATCCTTAGTTTGAACCGAGATTTTCGGACCGTAAAAAGCTGCTCCTCCCTCATCCATCACCAACTCTAAATTCTGCTTTTCTGCAGCTTTACGGAGAATCTCTGTTGCGGCCTGCCAATCTTCATCAGAACCAACGAATTTCTCATTATTTCTAGTAGAAAGTTCAAGATAAAAATCTGTTAAACCGTAATCTCGTAATAGATTCAATACGAAAGACAATAACGTATCTAACTCTCCAGGCATCTGGTCTTGGGTGCAATAGATATGAGCATCGTCCTGGGTAAATCCGCGAGCACGCGTGATTCCATGGACAACTCCAGATTTTTCATAACGGTAAACCGTGCCAAATTCAAAAAGCCGAAGCGGTAGTTCGCGATACGACCGGCCTCGGGATGAGTAGATGAGATTGTGGAACGGACAGTTCATAGGCTTCATGTAGTACTTCTGGCCCGCTTTTTTCAAAGTACCATCGCTATGTAACTCTTCATCCATCACCATGGGCGGGTACATACCTTCGGAATACCAATCCAAGTGGCCAGACTTTTCAAAAAGCGCCGCTTTCGTTAGATGTGGTGAATACACAAACTCGTAACCTTCTTCCACATGGCGTTTACGAGAGTATTCCTCCATCGCCATGCGAATAATTCCACCCTTGGGATGGAATACAGCTAACCCAGAACCAATCTCTTCCGGAAACGAAAATAAATCTAATTCAGATCCTAATTTTCGATGATCGCGTTTTTCGGCTTCTTCAAGAAAAAGTAAATATGCATCAAGCGCCTCTTGGGAGGGCCAGGCAGTTCCATAAATTCTCTGGAGCATTGGGTTTTTCTCAGAGCCACGCCAATACGCTCCGGCGCTTCGCATTAACTTGAATGCAGGAATGAATTTCGTAGAAGGTAGATGCGGTCCTCGACAGAGATCGCTCCAGACTGGCGCGCCATCTCGTCCTAAATTGTCATAGATCGTAAGTTCGCCACCGCCAACTTCTACGGCCGCGCCTTCAGCAATCTCACTACCCTTCTGTTGAATCAACTCACACTTAAAAGGTTCTGCTGAAAGTTCGCTTAGAGCCGCACTCTCCGACACAACTCTTCTTTTGAATCTCTGGCCGTCTTTGATGATTTTGCGCATCGAGCTCTCAAGTTTTGATAAATCTTCAGGAGTAAAAGGTTTTGGCGGGTCAAAGTCATAGTAAAAACCATCGGTAATTGGCGGACCAATACCAAGACGAGTTTGTGCAAATACTCCCTGTACCGCTTGCGCCAAAACATGAGCAGTTGAGTGTCGTAGTACCGATAGCCCCTCAGGGGAGGAAATTGAAATCGTTTCAATCTCATCACCATTATTGATATCGCTCCAAAGATCTCTCAATTCCCCATTAATCTTGCAGACCACTATTGATTCTGGGCCGGGTTTTATCTGATCCGGGAAAAACTCTTCGCAAACTTGTGTAACTTTGAGCGGTTCAGAGAGAGTTTTGTCGACTCCGTTAATTCGGAACTTGATTGATTCGCTCACGTAGCGAGGCTACCAAATTGCTATCAAGGTCAGGCTTTTGTAGGTAGCGGTTTACGCGTGAAATACGAGAATAAAGAGTATTGAGAGAACAGCTCCTACCGCAGCTATGAGGTACTTAACCCAGAGCGGAATACCAATCCGTTCCGATGTCGCTTGAGCGATTGACTTTGTTTTTCTAATCGCATTCGCCGCCCAGGCAAATTCTGTTGCCAAAATTCCCAGCCCAGCAAGTAAGACCAAAATTCCTGGGCCTGGCGCAAAGAGAAAGATCGTGCCGACCAAGGTAATTAGACCACCCACGACTCCAATAAAAACTCGCCAAACCAATGAGCCATAAGGATTTTGTTTAAGCTGGTCGCGAAGTTTCACAGCGCTAGATTACCTAATATCCAACTATGAAATTGCGCACTCAACACCTCAGTTTCCCTAGAGTTTGGAAAGATTTTGCCATCAACTTCCTCAACGCTCTGGATTTCTCGCAGGCTTGAGGTGACTGCTATGGCTCGGGCGCTCAGTAAATCAGAGAGATCTACTTGCCGTTCCACGATTCCAAAGTTCTCAATTAATAGGCGACGAGTAATTCCAGGTAGGCACCCGCTGGAAAGCGGTGGTGTAATCCAGCCCTCCCTCATCAAGAAAATTAGATTGCAGGTAGTTGTCTCAACTATTGAGCCTTCACTGGAAACAAGAATCGCATCATCAAAACCGCGTAAAGCTGCCTGATCCCGAAGGTCAAATCTCTCCTGATAATCCGTGCTCTTGTAGCGCACTCCGCGACTAATCGAAGCCTGCATCGTTAGGCACGTCAAAGATTTAATGGGTGGCTGGTACTCCTTGTAATTTAACTCCAAGTCACCCGCTCGGGTGATGACAATTCGTAGGTGGCCGGAAGACTTCGGGTTTTTCGCTAACTCAATTCCTATCTCTTCCTCTACCTTCGCAATCGAGACACCGTAGATTCCGCTTTCTTTAAGTCCTTCGTTTAATCTCTCAAGATGTAGATGTAGAGCAAAAGGCAAATTCTCATAAGTACGCAGAGTCTCAAAGACTCCATCTGCTGATAGCCAACTCTCTCTTTTCATCTCCCACTCGCAATTGAAATCAATCGCCTTGCTTTCAACTCCGTTTCCTGCCATTCTGATTCTGGATCGCTCCCCCAAGTTATTCCGGCGCCAGTACCAAAGCGTAAAAACTCACCATCGCGCCAGAAGGTGCGGATTCCAACGGCTAATTCACAGTTTCCATTTTCTGCCCATCCGAAAACACCGCAATATGGCCCTCGCCTCCCCTCCCATTTTTTAATCATTTTTAACGCCGAACTTTTCGGAGCGCCGCTAACAGATCCAGGTGGCATCAAAGTTTCTATAACTTTGCCGAGCGACAGATCTTTTCGAAGAATTCCTTGTACATCTGAAACTAAGTGATAAAGCCCGGGATGGGCTTCAACTGCATTCAAGCGAGGAGTCTTTATGCTCCCCGTCTCGCAGACTCTGCCCAAATCGTTTCGCATCAAATCAACAATCATCAGATTCTCAGCCGCATCCTTCTCAGCGAATTTACCATCCGCTGAAGTTCCCTTAATAGGGCTGGTCGTTATTACACCTTCTCGAATTGAGGTAAATCGCTCGGGAGATGCCGAAACAATTTCAATCTCAGGAAGTTGCAATACGCCTGCGTAAGGTGCTGGATTATCACGAAGAATTCGGGGAAAAATTGTCGAGATTCCTCCACTAATAATCTTTGCGGAGAGAATTCGACAGGCATTGACCTGATAAAAAGTTCCAGCTGCTATTTCATCTCTTGCACTCTTTACGTAATCCAAATATTGCTTATGATCTAGATTTGAACTCCACTCTGAAAGTTGTAAAGGCTCTTCGTCTATTGGGAATTCACTTTTGGAGGTTTTATTAAACCTTGCAAATGTCCATTCACCTTCGAAAGTTCCTAGCACCACCCAGAAGCCTGGCTGCGAGAGAGATTTTGGATCATGGCTAATCTCTTCTAGTTCTTCAGCGAGAATTCCTGCCATCCAGAAGCGATTCATACCCTCGCAGGCTACCTGCGAGCCCGTTAAAGCGCGCTACTCACTTGCAAGTTGGGCGACTTGGCGCCTTACGATAGATTTTGCCCTCAAGTCATCGGCTTGAAATTGCGGACGTAGCGCAGTTGGTAGCGCGGAACCTTGCCAAGGTTCAGGTCGCGGGTTCGACCCCCGTCGTCCGCTCGAGGTTAGATTTTCTAATGGGAAGAGATCTGGTGGAGTGGCCGAGAGGCGAGGCTCGGGACTGCAAATCCCGCTACACGGGTTCAAATCCCGTCTCCACCTCGAATGGACGATTAGCGCAGCGGTAGCGCACTTCCTTGACATGGAAGGGGTCACTGGTTCGATCCCAGTATCGTCCACCAAAATTGGCGTCAACAAACTCTCGAAAGAATGCAGAGGGAAATGAATAAGACGCAGATTCAGGGAATCGGTTTCGCATTCTTTGCTGTAATTCTTTTTTCGTTATCCCTTCCGATGACAAGATGGGCGCTAGAAAGTTATTCGCCGCTATTTACGGCTACTGGTCGAGCGGTGATTGCAGCGGTTTTGGCGATATTTTTTTTGAAAATTGCGGGCGAGAAACTTATTCCGCCAGGACATTATCGTGAGTTCCTTTACACTCTCTTAGGTGCGGTTTTTGGTTGGCCAATTTTGATTGCACTAGCTCTTATGAGAACTGATACAGCGCCGGTTGCGGTAGTTGCATCGATAATGCCACTAGTTACCGCTATTTTCGCGGTTCTTCGCGGACACGAGAATGTCTCAAAGCAATTCTGGATTGCTTCGGTTGTCGGTACATTGATCTTGATTTATTTCACCTTAAGTAGAGGCAATTTCAATAGCGAAGACCTTGTTGCTGATCTCTTAGCGCTTGGCGCGGTCTTAGCTTCTTCATTCTGCTATGTACAAGGGGCGGAATTGACTCGTATATATCCGGGTTGGAAAGTAATTTCCTGGGTTGTTGTATTGGCGCTTCCTGTCACCCTTACCGCTTCCATTTTTCTCTGGGTTACAGTCGAATCTGAGGCGGTAATCACTACTAAGGCAAATATTGGATTACTAGTTATCGGTCTTTCTTCCATGTATCTCGGTTTCATTCCATGGTATCGCGGGCTGAAAGATGCCGGAACGGCTCGCGGTGCTCAAGTTCAACAGTTACAAGTCTTTCTCACGCTGGGATTTTCAGTTCTCTTGCTTGATGAGATAGTGCCACCAAGCACCTTGATATGCGCAATTGGAATTGTGGCCGCTGTGACCTGGGCGATTTTCTCGAGGCAACACCCCAAAGCTAAAGCGTAGGCGGAGCCTTTCGATATTCCGCTGGGGTTTCCGAGAGCTTTATTGGATTAGCAACTGATTTTGCTCCAGCAATATCCACGATTGGTTTTAAACCAATAGATTCAGCAAATATAAAGGCTTCAGGTATCGTGTTTATTGGACCGGCAGGAATTTGATTTTTTCGGAATAAATCAATCCATTCTGAGGCGCTTTTACTCTGCAATTTTTCGTTTATTAGGTCAATAAGTGGATTTCTATGCTTTACGCGTTCGGAATTCTCATTATATTTTGAATCATTTATATCAAGGAGTTCTGCAAATTTTGAAAACTGTCTATCGTTACCAATTGATATGGCAATCGACCGATCTTTAGCAGTAAAAATCCCGTAAGGAACAATTGATGGATGGTGATTACCAAGCCGTTTAGGATCTACGCCGCCAGCAACATAGGCGCTGGATTGATTTGTTAAGGCTGAAAGTGCGGATGAGAAAAGATCAATCTCAATTAATTGACCTATCCCCTGTTCGTCACGCGCCCTTAAGGCGGCCAGAATTCCGGTGGAAGCATGGAGACCTGCAATCACATCGATCACCGCGACGCCCGCTTTTGTCGGTTCTCCTGACGGATCGCCAGTTACATGCATCAAGCCGCTCATTGCTTGGATCAACATGTCGTAGCCTGGTAATTGAGCAGCTTTATCGCTTGAGCCAAACCCTGTTATTGAGCAGTAAATCAACTCGGGTTTCAATTTCTTGAGAGATTTGTAGTCCAATCCAAATTTCGCCATGCCTCCCGCTCCAAAATTTTCAATAACAACATCTGAGGAGAGAATTAAATCGCGGGCGCGGATTTGGTCAGCTGGGTCTGTGAGGTTGAGAACTAAACCAGTCTTGTTTCTATTTACGCCAAGAAAATAGGTAGAGCGACCTTCGCTATCTACCGGCGGTTTCCAGTCGCGCGTCTCATCCCCGATTTCGGGGCGCTCAACTTTTATAACCTCAGCCCCAAGATCGGCGAGCAACATAGTGGCATATGGCCCGGCAAGGACTCGAGTGAAGTCAGCAATCTTTACCCCGGATAGCGCGCCTCTCATTGGGATAGCCAATCAGAAATAACGTTAGTTAAATGATCAACCTGAGAATTATTAAGGATTAGTGGAGGTTTAATCTTTAAAACATTGTTATCGGGACCGTCGCAGGAAAGGAGAATACCTTTTGTGAGTGCGAATTCCATTAAATCTGCCACTTCGAAAGTTGCTGGAGTCTCTTCATCTCTCATCATCTCTACGCCGATAAATAAGCCGTGACCTCTAACATCTGCGATTATGGAATGTTCTTTACCTAACTCCCTCATAGCGTTCATTAGATAACTGCCTGTATTTAGCGCATTGAGTTGAAGCGATTCATCCATCACAATATCGAAGACAGTCTGGCCGATAACTGAGCTCACTGGATTTCCGCCAAAAGTATTGAAGTACTCCATTCCATTGTTGAAAGAGGAGGCGATTTCAGCAGTCGTAACGACTGCAGCTAACGGATGTCCATTTCCTAAGGGCTTACCCATCGTAACGATGTCGGGAATAACTTCTTGTAGCTGAAATCCCCAAAACTGTTCCCCGACTCGACCGAGACCTATTTGAACTTCATCACTAACGCAAATTCCGCCGCGATCGCGAACTTCCTTATATACAGAGGCCAGATATCCCGGCGGCAAAACTATTTGGCCTGCGGTACTGACGATGCTCTCTGAAAAGAATGCCGCAATTGGTTCGGTTAAGGTATCTAATTGAGTAATTGCATCCTGTAAATATTTTTCGGTTGCACCCGCGCCTCTGAAGTCACCACGGAATAGATTAGGAAGCTTTGCAACATTTACATTTCTTGGTTTACCTGCGCCACCTTTTCCAAAAAACTTATAAGGACTGATATCAACGACGCTATCGGTATGTCCATGATAAGCGTGATTAAGTGAGAGAAATCCGCTTCTCTTTGTGTGAGCCTTCGCGAGCCGAATAGCCAAGTCATTAGCCTCACTTCCGCTATTTACGAAATAGACAACTGAGAGCGGATCAGGAAGGGTGCTGATTAGTGACCGGGCATATTCGATAATTGATTGATGCAGATATCGTGTGTTTGTATTTAAAGTTGCCATCTGCTTAGCGGCGGCGGCTACCAACCGCGGATGGCCATGGCCAACGTGAGCTACGTTGTTTACCAGATCTAGATAGCGATTCCCTGATTCATCAATCAAATAGGCGCCTTCGCCAGCGACAATATGCAGTGGTTTCTTGAAATTAAGTGAGAGATTTCGGCCAATTGCAACCAATCGCTCCTCTTTAATGGAGCTCCCGCTAATTCGACTATGCGCGTCGACTCCTTCTGGAATCCGCAGTATCAAATTAGGATTTAATGAGATGCCGCGCCAGAGCGACACTTCCTCTCGTGGAGCTACGCCATAAATATCGATTCCCATCCCACATAAGTCGGTTAGAAGTTGGAAGTGAACATGAGGAGGCCAGCCAACATTTTCACTTTCATCTCCCATCCAGCCAATAAGTTCTCCGGCTTTGAAAACTTTACCCACCTGCCAATTCGCAAGTGATTTTTTGGAGAGATGGCCATACAG
>JAGWYB010000028.1 GCA_018969585.1 Actinomycetales bacterium
GCAAGCGCGATTCGCTTAGCTGAAGAGGGCGCGAAGGTAATCTGCGCCGACCTAAACGAATCGGGAGCATCTCAGACCGCAAGCGAAATTACAGTTAATGGCGGAGTCGCGACTGCGCGAAAGATTGATATCTCATCCTCTAAAGAATGCACTGCGCTCGTCGAAGAAACCAATAAGACCTACGGATCCGTCGATATCTTGGTAAATAATGCCGGTGTAAATATCCCAGGAGTTTTTCACGAAGTTACTGATGAAACTATTGCTAAAACCTTAAGCGTCAACGTTGCAGGAGCGATGTATCTCTCTCGGGCCGCAATCCCTCACATGTTGCGCAACAAACGCGGTTCAATCGTGAATATGTCTAGCGTGAATGGCCTCGTTTCAGAGCCTTTCTTAAGTGTTTATTCCGCATCAAAAGGCGCCGTTGTTATGTTAACTCGCGGAATTGCACTTGATTACGCTAAAACAGGAATTCGTTGTAACGCGATCTGTCCTGGTTGGGTAGATACCCCAATCAATTATGCGCACGCGGACATGCTTGGCGGGCTAGATCATGTTTACAAAACCATCTCATCTTTCCAACCAATTGGAAGACCCGGAGAACCTAGAGAAATTGCACATCTCGTCCTATTTCTCGCCTCAGACGAGAGTTCTTTTATAACGGGCTCAGTCATCTCAGCTGACGGCGGAATGACTGCTCAGTAAGGATTTAGAGACGTTCCATCATTTCGGTAAATCGTTTTGAAGAAATGGCTTCTCGCATTGAGTCATACTTAAGCATTCCCCACTCCCAGAAATCGAAATCTAATTCCGAAACCGAATTCTGTATTGAGGCCCATAACGTCCAGCCATATTTAGCAACCTGACAGAATAACCAGGCACGCGCCAACTTATCCGCTCGCATACCGCCGTAATAAGCCGTTACCAATTCTGATAGCGCTTCAAAAGGAAGTTCAGCTTCAGACCAGATATTTCCTATTTCAAAACACGCATCATTATTTCCAGAGTATTCATAATCAATTAGCCAGATTTGTTTACCATCATCGATGAAGTTCGCTGGTAATAAATCATTGTTACAGGGCACCTTGCCATCAAATGTCGCCGCAAATCTCCTCTCGATTTCGCTAAAAGTTTCCTGTAATTCCAAGTACCCATCAGGCAGGCGAAAGCCCCGCTCTTGAACAATTTTCAAATAGTTAGGTTGTATCTCAAACATATTGAAATCTCGATCAAACGGCTTTGCGCTATGTAATTTACGTAGGCTCGTGGCGATGCGACCAAGATTTGCGCCCACATCATTCGGTCCAAAAGTTTTACCATCGATATAACCAATTACTAGGAGCCCTTTACCTTTTAGGTAATCGAAGACTGGGGCACCGATTCCAACTTCAGCCGCCAACTTGGTGTTGTTGAATTCCGAATCTCGATTAATTGAGAGTAGCGATGAAGAATTACTTGAGATGCGCGCTACATACCTACCACTATCAGTTTCAACTAATAGATTCTTATTTGTTAAACCCCCCGAAAGTTCACGTAGCGATGAACGTTTGGTTAATAGCGATACTTGATTTAAGAGTTCTCCGTAGTTGCGCTCTAACTCAGCACTTTCGGAGGACATGTCTCTAGGATACATTTCACTTATGTCCGGTAACAGCCTCCCCAATCGCGCAAAAATCGTGATTATCGGCGGCGGCGTCGGTGGAACTTCAGTTGCTTATCATCTTGCTGAACTAGGCGAGCGCGATGTGGTTTTGCTTGATCGAAGCGATTTAACTAGCGGCTCTACATTTCATTCCGCTGGACTCGTTGGACAGCTGCGCGCAGATCCGACATTAACCAAGATGAATATGCATTCGGTAGATCTCTATCGCAGATTAGAGAAGAGCGATACGCCCCCCGGATGGAAAGAGTGCGGCAGCATAAAAATCGCTTCCACCAAAGAGCGGATGCAAGAGATACGTCGCCAAATTGGTTGGGCTAAGAATTTTGGACTTGATCTACATGAAATATCTTTGAGCGAATTAAAAGAGAAGTTTCCGCTTCTTAATATGGACGGCATCGTTGGCGCCTGCATTATGAAATCAGATGGCCAGGTCGATCCATCCCAACTTGCACTTGCACTTGCTTCCGGCGCTCGAAAATTAGGCGTCCAGATTCATACCCATACTCGAGTGCTTTCAATCGCAACGAAAGATAATCGCGTATCGAAAGTGGTCACCGATAAAGGTGAGATTGAGTGCGAAATTGTTGTTAATTGTGGCGGAATGTTTGCTGCTGAAATCGCAAGAATGGTTGGTGTTCGAGTCCCAATTGTTCCGATGAGCCATCAATATCTAATCACCGAAAACTTCCTCGACCAGAACCAACCGATGCTCCCGTCACTCCGCGATCCCGACAATCTCATCTATTTCCGCCAAGAAGTTGCGGGCCTTGTTATGGGCGGTTATGAACGTAATTCGAAAGCATGGAGCGCTAGCGAATCCTCATTTGATGCCATTCCCGCTGATTTCAATGGCAAGTTACTCGCTGAAGATTGGGATCGATTCGAAGAAATCGCTGAAAATGCCAGCAAACGAATTCCCGCAATGGCAGACCTCGGATTTAAAAACTTTATTAATGGTCCAGAAGGATTTACTCCCGATAACGAGTTCTGTCTCGGTGAGACTGAAGTTGGCGGTTTTTATGTTGCAGCTGGTTTCTGTGCTCACGGAATTGCAGGAGCCGGTGGCATCGGCAAAGTTGTTGCCGAATGGATTGTTGCTGGTGAACCAACTATGGATTTATGGCATATGGATATCCGTCGCTTTGCTAAAGCTTATGAATCACCCAAATTCACCCTCGCTCGAATAAAAGAGAATTACGAGGCGTATTACGACATTCACTACCCAGGCGAAGAGCGAACCACAATGCGTCCGCATAACACCTCGCCAATTTATGAATGGCATAAAGCAAATGGCGCCGTCTTTGGCGAGAAGTTCGCATGGGAACGCGTTAATTACTATCAACGAGGTAGCGAAAATGAATCGCTCCGGCCGAAAGAGTGGGCCGGCCACCACTGGAACCCAAACGTGGTTTTAGAGCATCAAACAACAAGAACTAGCGCTGGGCTCTTTGATGAATCCAGTTTTGCGAAGATTGAAATAAGCGGCACACGTGCCGGCGAATTTTTAAATTATGTCGCTGCCAATGATGTCGTACGAGGTGAAAATCGTGCGGTTTATACCCAACTACTTAATTCTCGCGGTGGCATAGAAGCCGATGTCACTATTACCGCAATTGCTCCGAATAAATATTTACTTATTACCGGAACTGCATCCGGGCGCCATGATCTAACTTGGCTTCGGAAAATTGCAGCTGAGAAGAAGTTCACTGATTTAAACATTGAAGATGTCACTGAAAATTATGCAGTCTTTGGAATCTGGGGACCAAAGGCGCGAGAGATTATGACCAAGATTGTAGATATCGATCTTTCACATAAAGCATTTCCATTCGCGCGCTCACTACCCGCAAAGATTGCTGGTATAGATCTTCGAATGACGCGCATTACTTATGTTGGTGAATTGGGCTGGGAGGTTTATGTCTCGACAAAAATCCCTGGCGCTCCGCTAAAAGTCTGGGAAGCGATGATCAAGGCAGCGGCTCCATTTGGCGCGCTTCCTTGTGGCTATCGAGCCATCGAATCGCTACGCCTCGAGAAAGGTTATCGAGCATGGGGAGTTGAGATTTCAACTGAGACAACGCCGTTTGAAGCTGGGTTAGGTTTTGCCGTTTCGTTAACGAAACCAGATTTTCTTGGAAAGAAATCGCTACTTGAGAAAGTTGAACCAAAACGAACTCTCGTTGCTCTTACCTTTGATGAGATCACCCAGGTTCCGTTTGGGAAAGAACCGATTAGAAAAGGCGAGAAGATAATCGGCCAGATAAAAAGTGGTGGTCAGGGCTTCACAATAAATAAAGCAATTGGATATGCATATCTTCCGATTCAAGATGCAAAAGATGGCGATACCGTTGATGTTGAGTTCTTCGGTCAATGGATTCCAGCCAAGATTTCGCAACATGTCCTATTCGACCCCCAGAATGAGCGAGTTCGCTCCTAGCCAATTGCCATAAACCCATCTTCTTTGGGAGGATGTCGCGATGACAGCCCCACTTTCCCTTGATGAATTAAAGAAGCTAGTTAAGTCCGGCGAGATCGACACCGTTGTTGTCGTAATGACCGATATGCAAGGTCGCCTGGTTGGAAAGCGAATTCATGGCGATTTCTTTATCGATGAAATTGCGCATCATGGAACTGAAGGTTGCAATTACTTACTTGCGGTCGATGTCGATATGAATACCGTTCCGGGATATTCGATGTCTTCCTGGGATAAGGGTTATGCCGACTTCGCGTTAATTCCTGATTTCAAAACGCTTCGACGAATCACTTGGCAACCAGGTGCGGTTATGGTTACCGCTGATGTGCAATGGCTAGATGGAACCGACGTTGTTGCATCTCCGCGCCAGATATTAAAGAAACAAGTCGCTGCTCTTGAGAAGCAGGGTTTCAAAGCTCTAGTTGGTACCGAACTGGAATTCATAGTTTTCAATGACACATATGAAGAGGCTTGGCAGAAGGGCTACAAGAATTTAAATCCTTCTAATCTTTATAACGTCGACTACTCAATTCTCGGCGGCTCTCGCTTAGAGCCGTTGCTTCGTTCCATCCGTCTCCATATGGCGGGCGCAGGTATGAAAGTTGAATCAGTAAAAGGTGAATGTAACCTCGGTCAACATGAGATCGCCTTTAAATATGACGAAGCGTTAACTACCTGCGATAACACGGTTGTTTATAAGAATGGCGCTAAAGAGATCGCCTCAGATATGGGTTATGCACTTACCTTTATGGCGAAGTTCAATGAGCGTGAAGGAAACTCTTCACATATCCATCTCTCATTCCGTGGCCTAAAAGATGAATTAGTTATGGCCGATGATAAAGACCCACAAGGTTTAAGTGAGATTGGTAAGCAATTTATCGCTGGCCAACTCGCACACGCCCGCGAACTGACTCTGCTCTTTGCACCAAATATAAATTCCTATAAGAGATTCGTTCCTGGCTCATTTGCACCAACTGCGATCCGTTGGGGCCGCGATAATCGAACCTGCGCCTTCCGATTAGTCGGCCACGGCAAGAGCCTCCGCCTGGAAAATCGCATCCCGGGTGGCGATGTAAATCCATATCTAGCAGTCGCCGGAATCATGGCTGCCGGACTTGATGGAATCAATAAGAAGATGAAGTTAGAACCAATATTTGAGGGAAATGCTTATGTCTCAGATTCACCACGCGTTCCAAGCTCGATGCTAGAGGCGCGCAATCTCTGGGCCGAGAGCGCCTGGGTTCGGGAAACATTCGGTAAAGACGTTCAAGATCACTACACCAACTTTGCTGATGTTGAAATTGCCGCCTTCGGTAAAGCGGTTACGGATTGGGAGCTATTCCGTAACTTCGAAAGGTTCTAATAAGTGTCCGGTATTTATCAAGTAATTAACCCTGCCAACGAATCCATTGTTACTGATGTCGATCTTGCCGATCTCGCCGCAGTAGATGCTGCGATTGAGAAAGCAGATCGCGCCTTTAAAACCTGGCGCACTATTGCACCTGGTGAGCGCGCTAAGTTATTAAGAGCATTCGCTCAAGAGGTAACTAACCATCGCCAAGAGCTAGCGATGCTGGAAGTAACAAATTCCGGCCACACCATTTCTAATGCGCTCTGGGAAGCCGACAATGTCGCCAATGTTCTTAATTATTATTCTGCGGCTCCGGAGAGACTCTTCGGTCGCCAGATTCCAGTTCCAAATGGCATCGATATAACTTTTAAAGAACCGCTCGGCGTAGTTGGCGTTATTGTTCCCTGGAACTTTCCGATGCCAATTGCTGGTTGGGGATTTGCACCAGCTCTTGCTGCTGGAAATACCGTTGTACTAAAGCCAGCTGAATACACACCACTTACCGCAATCAAACTCGGTGAGATTGCACTTAAAGCCGGCATCCCAGAAGGCGTATTTACTGTTATCCCAGGAAAAGGTTCCATTGTTGGAAATCGTTTTGTTACCCATCCCAAGGTAAGAAAGATTGTCTTTACTGGTTCAACTGAAGTTGGTAAATCAATCATGGCTGGTTGCGCCGAACAAGTTAAACGCGTAACTCTTGAACTTGGTGGCAAGAGCGCCAATGTTATTTTTGCAGATAGCGATCTTGAGAAAGCTGCTGCCGCAGCGCCCGGAGCGGTCTTTGATAATGCCGGCCAAGATTGCTGCGCTCGCTCACGTATTCTTGTCGAGAAGAAAGCCTTCGATAAATTTATGGAGCTCTTCGAGAGCGCGGTTAAGAAATTCCGCGTCGAAGATCCATCTCTTGCTACCGCGGAGATGGGCCCGCTAATCAGCAAGAAACAATTCGAAAGCGTCCAGAATTATCTAAACGAACCAGTCGCATTTAAAGGTAGCGCCCCTTCCGGAAAAGGTTTCTGGATGGCGCCCACAGTTCTGCAACCAAAATCCACCGATAGTAAATCTTGGCGCGAAGAGATCTTCGGCCCAGTTGTTAGCGTGATGCCATTTGAAGATGAAGCAGATGCCATCGCCAAAGCCAACGACACTGATTTTGGTCTCTCTGGTTCAATCTGGACGAGAGATTCTGCGAAAGCAATTCGAGTATCTCGCGCGATTGAAAGTGGAAACCTCTCAGTTAATTCAAACTCCTCAGTTAGATACTGGACCCCATTCGGCGGCTACAAACAATCCGGTCTCGGCCGCGAACTTGGCCCCGATGCACTTGATTCATTTACCGAAGTTAAGAACGTTTTCATAAACACTGATTAAGAGATAGGAAGGCAACCATGGCAGAACGATTAGCAGGTCGCGTCGCGGTAATTACCGGCGCCGGTAGCGGAATCGGTTATGCAGCCGCAAAGCGCTTAGCAGCCGAAGGCGCAAAAGTTGTAGCGGTTGATACCAACGATGAGACCGGCAAGAAAGTTGCAGCCGAAGTCGGCGGCATTTATGTCAAAGCCGATGTAACTAATGAGGCCGAAGTTGCCAATATGTATAAGGTCGCATTCGATACTTACGGTCGAATTGATATCGCCTTTAATAACGCAGGTATTTCACCCCCAGATGATGATTCGATTCTTATCACTGGAATCGATGCCTGGGAGCGTGTGCTTAAAGTAAACACAACTTCAGTCTTCTTCTGCTGTAAAGCAGTTATCCCTTACATGCAGAAACAGAAGAAGGGTTCGATCATCAACACCGCATCCTTCGTTGCAACTATGGGAGCTGCTACTTCACAGATCGCTTATACCGCCTCAAAAGGTGGCGTACTTGCGATGAGCCGCGAACTTGGCGTCCAATTTGCTCGCGAAGGAATTCGCATCAACGCACTCTCACCCGGACCGGTAAATACTCCGCTCCTTCAAGAGCTATTCGCTAAAGATAAAGAACGCGCTGCTCGTCGCCTCGTTCATATCCCAATGGGACGCTTCGCTGACGCAAGTGAAATTGCCGCAGCCGTCGCATTCCTTGCCAGCGATGACTCCAGCTTTATTACCGCATCTAACTTCTTAGTTGATGGCGGTATCTCAGGAGCTTACGTAACTCCGCTTGATTAAGCAGAGACGATTTGCGAATTAGCAACGCGCGTTAAGAACTTCTCAACAAGATCATCGGCGCGCACTTCAGAGCCAGCTGCTTCGGCTTTAGTGCGCGCCCGTAACTCTTCAACATCGACGCCCTCACTTTCAACCTCAGCACATCCACCATCCATCGCTAGCCACTCTTCCAAAACTTCTGGATCAATCTCAGGATGGAATTGGAGCCCCAGGGTTCTTCCCATTACAAATGCTTGAGTAGCAATCGAACTTCTTGCAATCTCTATTGCGCCCGGCGGGTTCTGCCATCTATCCCAGTGGTACTCAAACCACGGGCCCTTAGAGATCAAACTCGGATCATCACTTTCAATCTCATACCAACCCAACTCCGCTTTCGGTGAGCGAGCAACCGAACCACCCAAAGCCCGCGCCATTACTTGGCCACCAAAACAAATTCCCAAAATTGGAATACCGGCATTATGCGCATTTCTTAACTTCTCAATCTCAGGTAATAACCAATTACCAATTCGCGCATCTTCATACGCCCCATACGGAGCGCCCATCGGAACAATCACATCAAACTTATTGAAATCCGGAAACTCCACAACCACATTCGGCTCATAAAACTTATCTTTCGGAACAATGAGAAACCGCTCAATTTCATATCCACGCTTTTCAAAGGCCCGCCACACCGGACCACCTAACGAAACATAATCGTGCTCAATAAAGAGCGCGCGCTTACTCATTTAACCGCCATTGCGCTGAGAATTTCATAAATGCAGTGTGAGGCAGCGATACCTGTAATTTGAGCGTGGTCATAGGCCGGAGCAACTTCAACCACGTCAGCGCCGACTAAATTGAAATCTTTACTAGCCCGCAGAATCTGGAGTAACTCGCGGCTGGTCATTCCACCGGCCTCCGGTGTGCCAGTACCGGGTGCATGCGCTGGATCTAATACATCGATATCAATACTTACATAAACTGGCTTGTCACCAACTCTTTTCTTCATGCGAGCAATCGCTTCAGTTATACCAAGTTCTTCTAGTTGCACCGCTGAGAAAATCTGGAAGCCAAGCTCTTGGTCATCCTCTAAATTCGAGGCTGCATAAAGCGGTCCACGAATTCCGATATGAATACAACCCTGCATATCCAACAAACCTTCTTCACTAGCCCGACGGAAGGTGGTTCCATGTGTGTAATCAGCGCCAAAGTAGGAATCCCAGGTATCAAGATGGGCGTCGAAATGAATCACACTGATTGGACCATGTTTTGCTTTTAAGGCACGCAAAATTGCCAAGGTAATAGTGTGATCGCCACCAATCGCAATTATCTTCTTCGCATTATCCAACAACTTGCTATATGAACTCTCTATACTCGCTAACGCCGCTTCGATATCAAATGGATTAGCAGGAATATCTCCCGCATCAACAACTTGTTGTGAAGCAAAAGGCGAAGTTTTTAACTCGGGATTAAAGGGGCGCAACAATCTTGAAGCTTCTCGGACATGGCTCGGTCCAAATCGAGCACCTGGACGATAAGAAACCCCGGCATCAAACGGAACTCCAACAACTGCAATATCGGCCGTTTGCACTTCTTCCATTCTTGGCAAAAGTGCAAAAGTTGAAAGTCCGCCGTACCGGGGAATCTTGGTCGCATCTACCTGACCAACCACATCACCAGTTGTGACGCGGGGGATTTCTTGATCAGCCATTCACTCCCTAATTTCTTCTAGTACTACTTCTTCTCAATGGGTGCGATTGGTTTATTCACACCAGCTCTAAATCGTGCACCCTTTTCACCATGGATCGC
>JAGWYB010000009.1 GCA_018969585.1 Actinomycetales bacterium
GCAGTCCCAACGGATCAACGTTGGTGTATTAATTCGGTTGCTTTGGTGTTAAAGCCAAAAAATTAATTCCCAAAAATTAAATTAATATATCGAGTGAGCGCGCCAGCAATACCAGGCGAGGTGGCTGCGATACGGACGGTATTTTTCGCCAGCTTTCAAAAGTTCTGCGGGGTTAATTTCACCCCTGATTTGATGAACTTTTTCCCAACCTCGCCTAACTCCTAAATCCCCTACTGGCCAGATATCCAAGCGACCTAACTGAAATATTAGGAACATTTCCACAGTCCACTTGCCAATGCCATGCATCGGTAGAAGTATTTGGAAAATCTCGTCTTCAGTCTTGCTGCCTATTGACCTTAAATTTAGCTCGCCTGAATTTACGGCAATCGCAAGTTCTTGAATAGCCCGTGCTTTATTGCTAGAGCATCCGGTTTTTCGAAGCTTTGTCGTTGATTTTGATCCAAGATCTTTTGGATTAATTCTCCCATTACATAACTTCTTGACTCTTCCAATAATTGTATCCGCTGCTTTGATTGAGAGTTGTTGTCCAATAATTGATTCAACTAAAGCGGAGAAACTAGTGACTTTTGAAGGCGCAGTTCCTATCGGGCACGGGCCAAATTCTTCGATAATTTTCGTGAATCGTGGTTCGAGCAAAAGAAAACTATCTGCAATCTCCCTGGATCTTTTTTTGTCAATTACTTCCATATCTGAATAGTAAACGCTAGGCTCTTTTTTGTGTTCGAGGGACGAAATCAGGTATTGTCGCCAAGCTCAATAGTTACAAGCTGTCTTGTGTTTGATTTGGTAACTTGATGGCTAAAATCGTTCGCGCTCAACCTTTAGGTGAGTTAAGAAAACGTAAAAGTCTTAAATGGCGTTATTATGAGAAAGAAGTTCTACCGCTGCCGGTAGCAGAAATGGATTTCCCAATCGCTGAGCCAATCAAAAATGCCCTCCGAGACATGATTGATCGTTCCGATACCGGTTATCTTGGCCCTTTTCCAGAACTTTTTGAATCTTTTCGAATTTTTTCAAATGAACTTTGGGACTGGAATCCGGACGTTTCGCAAATGCGGACTGCTACTGATGTTGGAGTTGGCGTTGTAGAAGTAATGCGTACATTGATACAGCCAGGAGATAAAGTTCTACTCAATTCGCCAATTTACGACAATATGTGGCGTTGGGTTACTGAAGTCAAAGCAGAATTAATTGATGTTCCTCTAAAGCGGAACCAACTCGAATACTCATTAGATTTAGAAGCTATAGAGTCGGCTTATCGAACCGGAGTTAAAGTTCATTTGCTCTGTAGTCCACATAATCCGGTGGGAACAGTCTTCGATAGAGAATCACTTTCGAAATTAGCTGAGCTGGCTAAACATTATCAAGTCATAGTTATTAGCGATGAGATTCATGCGCCACTTACATTTGTAGAGCGAAAATTCATACCCTTCTTAAACGTATCTGATGCTGCTCGGGAAATTGGTATTACTGTCACAAGCGCAAGTAAGACCTTTAATCTTGCTGGACTAAAGTGCGCCTTGATTATTACAGAGAATGTGGCTCTCAAAGAGAAAATTAACGCAATGCCAATCTCAGTTGGATATCGGGCTTCTCTTTTCGGGGCAGTAGCGGCAACTTCTGCGATGTCTGAATGCAGTGAGTGGCTTGCCGGAGTACTTTTAACTCTTGATGAAAATCGAAAATTAATCAAAAAAATAATTGACACCAAAATCCCTTCAATTGGATATCGAATACCTGATTTTGGCTATCTTGCTTGGTTGGACTTAACTGCTCTAGGACTGGGTGATGATCCGGCGAAAGTACTCCTCGAGCGAGGTAAGTTGGCCGTCAATGGTGGACATATGTATGGTCCTGAACACTCATCTTTTATTAGATTTAACTTTGGCACTAGTCCAGAGATAATTACTGAAGCTTTCGAACGAATTTTGCAGACCAATGGCTGAAAACTTTGATGCCATTATTGTGGGCGGTGGACATAATGGGCTAATTGCTGCTTGTTATCTTGCCAAAGCTGGCAAGAAGGTAGCTGTTTTAGAGAAAAATTCTGAATTTGGCGGTGCCACTACTAGCGTCAATGCATTCTCAGGGATTTCCGCAAAACTATCTAGATACTCTTATCTAGTAGCTCTGCTCCCAGACCAGATTATCGCGGATTTACAAATAAATTTTAAAACTTTAAGCCGAAAAGTATCTTCTTATACTCCGGTCGCAGATACTGGAATTCTAATAAACCGGACATTTGATGATGAGTCACGAACCTCCATAGATATGTTTGCCGGAAATACCAATGAAGCAGACGGGTGGCAAAAGTTCTATAGGAGAATGGCTATTTTTGCTGAGCGAGTAGCGCCGACGATGTTAAAGCCACTCCCAACAGAGTCGGAAATCAGAGAATTGGTAGGTGATGATCTCTGGGATGAATTTGTTGTTGAACCCCTGAGCAAGACTCTCGATAAGTATTTTGCAAATGACGTTATTAAGGGAATTGTGCTGACTGATGGCTTGATCGGTACTTTTGCTAGCGCCACAGAGAGAGCTGCCAACATCTGTTTTCTTTATCATTTGATCGGAAACGGAATAGGCGAATGGAAAGTTCCCGTTGGTGGAATGGGTAGTCTGGTTACTGAGTTGCTTTCACTCGCAAGATCACTCGAAGTTTCGCTGTTAGCTGAAACGTATGTTAGTAAAATTATGGATGCCGGAGATTGCGTTATAGTTGAATCAAGCTCGAAAAGTTTTAAGGCGAGAGTTGTTATTGCTGGGTGTTCGCCGCATACACTGGCAAAGTTGACCGGGGATACTCCGCCAAAATCACTTGATGGTTCCCAGCTAAAGATGAACATGGTTTTAACCAAGTTGCCACGACTAAAAAGTGGGATAGATCCTCGAGTCGCATTTTCAGGTACTTTCCATATCGATGAGAGTTATCAGCAGCTAGAGGATGCTTTTATAGAAGCGAAGGCGGGAGAAATTCCGGGAGTCATTCCGGCTGAAATGTACTGTCACACCCTGACCGATCCTTCAATTCTCTCGGAAGACTTGCAGAAAGCCGGAGCCCAAACACTCACAGTCTTTGTACTACATACTCCAGCAGCTCTCTTTGATGATAACCATGATGCGAGAAAATCTCTGGTTGCCAAGAGAGTTCTAGCTGGATTAAACAGATATCTGATCGATCCCATAGAAAGCTGCCTTGCCTTAGACGCGGCCGGAAAACCCTGTATTGAGATCAAGACTCCACAGGAATTAGAGAGAGAAATCGGCTTGCCTCGGGGCAATATCTTTCACGGCGATTTGGAATTCCCATGGAAAACCAATGACGATCCTAGAAAATGGGGAACAGAAACCAAATCACCTCGGATATTCATCGGTGGCGCTGGGGCGGTAAGAGGTGGCGGGGTTAGTGGCATTAGTGGCCAGAACGCGGCGATGGCTGCGCTAGAGAGATTGTCAGAAATAAAATAGGCTAAGAGCGTGAAACTAATTCGCCGCATTCTTGCTCTGATAGCGATTCTTGCTGTTGCAATTCGCGGCATCCTCTCCTTTTTGACCTGGTTTGAGAAACAAGAAGAAATTGATTGGTCGGATGACGAAGATTTAGAAGAAGCGATATGACTTATAGCTATATCCCAGGTACATGCAATCTCGGAAAAGCCGAAATCCGAAGACGCCAGTTCGTAGCGCTGCTCGGTCTCATCCTCACAATTTCTAGTTTCACTGGTCTAATTGCAGCGGGAGCAAATCAAACAGCTCGCTTTTCACTATTTGTTCCGTTGCTGGTATTTTCTATTGGATTTGTTCAATCAAGAAAACGTTTTTGTTTAGCGTATGGACTGATGGGTACCTTTAACTTGGGCAAGTTAGGCGACCTAACGCGCGTCCAAAGTCCCGAGGATAGAAAGGCTGACCGTAAGACGGCCATAGGAATCTTGCTACAGAGCGCTGCGCTAGCTGCAGTTTTAACTCTTGCCCTAGTCGCAATACCGCTCTAAATCACTTCTTGAATTTGCCATTTGTGGCGACTAGCGTTTAGCCAAGACCTCAGATCGGAAAATGGGGGAAATATGGAAATTACAATTCATGCGCGAGGGGTAAACCTCGCTGAAGACTTTTCAGAGATTGCGCGCGAACGAATCGAGAGACTCTCTCGCTTCCATATCCCAATTGAGCGAGTAGTAGTTGAGGTAATCCATGAAAATAATCCACACCACGGTAAAAATGCATCCCATCTTGTGACAATTACTTCACATGGAGCTGGACCGCTTGTCCGCGCTCAAGCCAGTGCATTTAATGATTTAGCAGCTTTTGATGAAGCTGCTGAAGCGATTGAATTACAGTTACGCAAGAAACATGAGCGCTCAAAGCAAATAAATAGAGATACTCTGAGAAAAAGAAAGGCTATTTAGCCAACTCTCACACGCTTGAAGCGTCTGCCGTATTTTTTAGAAATTCGAGTGCGCTGGCGTATTGAGAATAAAAATCAACATTCCACGATCCAAGATCAGGATTGAAAAAGACACCATTAATCTGTTCACTTCCGTTCAAATAATTAATGGTGGACGCGGTTTCACTTACCAGGCCCGGAACATCCTCTCGCCGATCCATCTTTACACATCCAATATTCTCCTGAAGCGCTTGGTAGATAGTTAGGTCATGGCCCAACACATCTATTACAGATAAAGATATTTGAGAAACTGCAACGCCTCGGTCGGGGGAATTTGCGGGTAATTTCTTAAACTCTTCAACCTGTTGACGGTATACGTTCCATTGCGCCTTACCAGCAACTTCTTCATCAAGAATTAATTCTCGAACTTCTGCACAGCGAATAGCGCTTTGAGATGGTTTACCGAAAGGACCATAATGAAAAGTCGCCCAGATTGAGGATACGGAAAGAAGCGCAGTTATTGGCACAAGTGCCCAAAGAACTATTCGCCCAATCTTCACGCCCCTAGACTAATGGAGAGTTTTGGCTGCTTCGAGACGAAATGGTGAGCGATGGATGAGTTGGGCGAGATTCGCAAGTGGATTATTGATCTAAATTCACTTCGTCGCGCAATCATCTCAGGGCGTCGTAAATCACTTCATCCAGCACTCGAGAGAATTGATTTAAGACCGGTCCTAATTCGTGATGCGCTTTACCTTCAACTTGTCTCTCACGATGGGAAAAAAGACGAAACTAAAAATATTAAGCCCGAGGATTTCAATTTAGATGAGCTATTAAACGAAGGTTATGCGAATATTCGAATAGAGAGAAATTCTGAAAATATAGATATTAAGATAACCAAGAAAGGAAAGTTTAGAATTCACCGTGAAACAAATGAAACAAATCGAGAAATTGATTTGCGCCACAATCGAATCAAAGAGAGGCGACTAGATATAAGTGACCCAATCTTTCATTTCTTGGGGATTTCGGATTTAGAAGGACGGTTAATTCCTCGCCAAAGCGATAAGTACCATCAAGTCGATGATTTTCTGCGAATTATCGACCAAGTTATTCCTGAACTAGGCACCGAAAGGATTTCAATTCTCGATTTGGGTTGTGGAAATGCTTATTTAACTTTCGCGGTTCACCGATACTTAACGAAAAAAGGACTTTCTGTAAAGGTTACCGGAGTTGACTCAAGGCAAGATTCACGAGAGCGAAACTCAAATATTGCGAAAGCCGCAGGGATATCAGATTCAGTTTCCTTTATTGCTGCAAACATCTCAGAGCTTCCGGTGGCGCCAACTTCTCTGGTCATTGCATTACACGCATGCGACACAGCAACTGACGATGCGCTCGTTTATGCGGTGCGGGCTAGAGCTAAAGCCATCTTGGTATCACCATGTTGTCACCACGATATAAATCAACAGATTGTTGCTCAAGACGACTCTTGGAAAATCCTGCTTCGTCACGGAATAACAAAAGAGAGATTTGCGGATTTAATGACCGATTCATTGCGTGCCGAAATCTTGCGCCTTCTAGGTTATCGAGCTGACATCATTGAATTTGTCTCACTTGACCATACCGCTAGAAATCTCATGATTCGGGCGGTCTGGAGCGATTCCTCAATTGAAGTCTCAGACTTCCAGATTTTTGATGAGCAAGTTAAGCGCTGGTCCATCACTCCATACCTGCAGCATGAACTTTCGCCTGAGATTACAGCGCGTCGAAGTAAGGCGCTCAGTTAGGCTTACACCTATGTCCCAGAAAGTTTTGGCAGCCATTCCAAAAGGTGAGCGCGTGGGTATCGCGTTCTCCGGCGGTTTAGATACCTCGGTCGCTGTTGCCTGGATGCGTGAAAAAGGTGCTGTGCCTTGTACGTACACCGCAGATCTTGGCCAATACGACGAAACAGATATCGCTTCAATCCCAGATCGTGCGAAATCGTATGGCGCTGAACTTGCTCGATTAATTGATTGTAAATCAACTCTAGTCGAAGAGGGTTTTGCGGCATTGGCTTGCGGCGCTTTTCACATCAGAACTGGCGGCAGAGTTTATTTCAATACGACGCCTCTCGGTCGCGCAGTAACAGGAACACTCTTAGTAAGAGCGATGCTTTCTGACAACGTGGCGATTTGGGGCGATGGCTCCACTTATAAGGGTAACGATATTGAAAGGTTTTATCGATACGGACTACTTGCTAACCCAAATTTAAGAATTTACAAGCCATGGCTCGACAAAGATTTTGTTGCCGAACTTGGTGGCAGAAGTGAAATGTCTAAGTGGTTAACGACGCGAAATCTGCCTTACCGAGATAGCGCAGAAAAGGCGTATTCAACCGATGCGAATATCTTGGGCGCTACACATGAAGCGAAAGAACTCGAAAAATTAGATAGCTCGATTGAAATTGTTGAGCCAATCATGGGAGTCAAATTCTGGGATCCAAAGATTTCAATTTCTACTGAAGATGTGAAGATTACCTTTGCATCTGGAAGGCCAGTTGCAATCAATGGCAAAGATTTAGATGCGATCTCTTTGATCAAAGCAGCCAACTTAATTGGCGGTCGCCATGGTCTTGGTATGTCTGATCAGATTGAAAATCGAATTATTGAGGCAAAGTCTCGAGGCATCTACGAAGCGCCGGGTCTTGCACTTCTATTTATAGCCTATGAGCGTCTTCTTACAGCAATTCATAACGAAGATACTCTTGCGAACTACAACCAAGAGGGCAGAAAGTTAGGCCGACTTCTCTATGAAGGCAGATGGTTTGACCCTCAATCTCTGATGCTAAGAGAATCTTTAACAAGATGGGTTGCTTCAACTGTCTCAGGCACTGTGACATTAAGACTTCGTCGTGGTGATGATTACTCAATCATCAATACCGAGGGAGAAGGATTCTCTTATCAACCGGATCGACTTTCTATGGAACGAACCGATGGCGCTGCCTTCGGCCCAACAGACCGAATCGGACAATTAACGATGCGTAATCTCGATATCGAAGATACGAGAGCTCGCCTTGAGGAGTATCGCAAGCGGGGCCAGATTGGTAAGGGCAACTTCGAACTAGCAAACCCATCTGAGTAGTTCGGTTAGACTTCTCTCGTTGTTTCCGGGGTCGGTGTAATTCCGAACCGGCAGTCACAGTCTGCGACCCGCTAGCAGCCAGCTATCGGTGGACTTGGTGAAATTCCAAGACCGACGGTTAAAGTCCGGATGAGAGGGAGCAATCGCGCGATAAGCGCGCGGTTATTTGCGCACCCCGGAAATCTTCCGGAGGGAGCGATGAATTCAACAGAATCGGCAATGCGCCGAGCGGTTGCGCTATCTGAAATCGCTCTGGGAAAAACCTCACCAAATCCAATCGTTGGCGCGGTCATTATTTATGAATCCGGCGAAATAATTTCTGAGGGATTCCATGAAAGCGCCGGAAGTGAACATGCAGAAATCGTCGCGCTAAAACGCGCTGGGGCAAAAGCAAAAGGTTCGACTTTAGTTGTAACGCTAGAGCCATGTAACCATTTCGGGAAAACTCCACCCTGCGTTGAAGCCATAATCAACTCTGGCGTTAAGAAAGTTGTATTTGCTGTAAAAGATCCCAATCCGATTGCCTCCGGTGGTGCTGAAAAATTGAGAGCAGCCGGGATTGAAGTAATTTCTGACGTTTTGACTAAAGAAGTTGAGTTTTCAAATCGCGCCTGGCTAAAGAAGATCAGAACGAATTCGCCTTTTGTTACTTTAAAAATGGCTACCAGCTTGGATGGGAGATCAGCCGCGCCGAATGGAACCTCAAAGTGGATTACTACTCCACAGTCGAGACAAGATGTCGCATATTTGAGAAGCGAGTGCGACGCTATCGTCACGGGGACCGGAACGGTTATATCCGACAATCCAAGATTATCCGTTCGTGATGTTACTAGAGGCGGTAATAGTTTTGCTCCCGTACGAGTAATCCTAGGTTCGCGTGAACTTTCAAAAGAATTACAGATCTTCAATAACGAAGCTGAAACTATTCAAATTAAGGATCGAGAACTTTCGAGTCTTTTAACTTTAGCTAAGGAACGTAATTGGAATCGAATCTTGATTGAAGCGGGACCTAAATTATCAAGCTCTTTCCTCAAAGCAAATTTAGTTGATGAAGTTGTCATCTATCAGGCTCCATCTTTTCTAGGTGGATCCAATACCGCAATTGATGATATTGGAGTTGCAGATTTAACTGCCCAAAAGCGATTCACCATTTCTGATGTGAAGCGCATCCCAGGTGAAGTTGAAAATTTGCGACTACAACTACAAGCGGCAGGTGCATGATGTTCACCGGATTAATTGAGGATTGTGGCGTTATTACCTCTATAAAGAGACTTACAGAATCGGCAGAAATTGAGATTAAAACTGCACTTTCTGCTCAAATTAAGGTAGGGGATTCAATAAGTGTTAATGGAACTTGTTTAACTGCAAAAGCAATTTCTCCTAATTCGTTTATCGCCGATGTAATGGTTCAAACACTTCGCCTGACTTCGTTGTCAGATATCTCAATCGGAGATGCGGTAAATCTAGAACTGGCTCTGATGAGCGGTTCCCGCATGGGGGGACATATAGTTCAAGGTCATGTCGACGGAGTAGGCGAGGTAATAGAAAATTCAACTGGCGAGAAGTGGAACAAACTAGTAATTAGAATTCCGCAACACCTAGCGAAATATGTTGTAAATCAAGGCTCAATTGCTATTGATGGAGTTTCGCTTACCGTTGGCGAAATTAAGGGTGATTTGGTGACACTCTGGTTGATACCAGAAACTCTTGCGAAAACAAATCTCGATTCAAAATTAACTGGATCTAAATTGAATATTGAAGTGGATTTACTAGCTAAATATGTTGAACGCTTAATGAAAGCCGGTGATTAATTTGGCGAGCGACCTAGAATTAGGGATAAAGCGTTTTGGCACGGGCGATTTTGTAATTGTCACAGATGATACAAATCGTGAGAACGAGGGCGATTTATTCTTACTGGCGAGCGCTGCAACAACAGAAAAAATTGGATTTATGATTCGATACACCTCAGGAGTCCTTTGCGTTGCTATGACCGAAGCGCGATCAAGAGAGCTACATCTACCTCTAATGGTCAAACATAATCAAGATACTAAACGAACTGCTTTCACAGTGACTGTGGATGTAAAGCACGGAATAACTACGGGTATCAGTGCAGAGGAACGTGCAAATACGATTCGCGCTTTAGCAGATAGAAAGTCTACGGCGGAAGATTTCATAAGACCTGGGCATATATTCCCATTGATTGCACATGAAGGAGGGCTTGCAAGTCGACGCGGACATACAGAAGCAATTATTGAACTCTGTCGACGTTCTAATCAAGAATTAGCTAGTCAGGAACTAGTTGGCGTTATTTGTGAGCTTGTTAATGAAGATGGCTCAATGATGCGCGGAGTTGAGCTTAAGAATTTTGCCAAACTTCATGACATCCCAATAATTACGATAGACGAACTCGCAGAAAGCGCTATTCAAGAACCTCAATTTCAACCACGAATTGAAAAGTGGGCACGCCTTCCTAGAACTGGTGGAGATTGGCAGGTTGCTTCCTTCACCGGAAGAGGTGGGGTTTCCCATGCAGTTTGCTCCTTTGGCAATATTGCAAAAGGCTCACAATTAGTGCGCGTTCATTCCGAATGCCTTACCGGCGATGTGTTGGGTTCTCTACGTTGCGATTGCGGAGCGCAACTCGAAGAGTCATTTAAAATAATTGAAAATGCAGGAGCGGGTTTAGTCATCTATCTTCGCGAACAAGAGGGCAGAGGGATCGGTTTAGAAGAAAAATTACGTGCCTACCAATTGCAAGATGAGGGCTTAGATACGGTAGAAGCCAATCTCGCTTTAGGTCATGAAGTTGACGAACGTGATTTTGTGGATGCAGTAGAAATCGTTAAATCGTTAGGTATAGATGATGTAACTCTATTGACTAACAATCCCGAGAAATTAGCAACCTTCGAGAGATCCGGAATAAAAACGAAGGCCCAACCGCTGCCCACCAAGTCAAACCCTCACAATCTCGCTTACCTTCGAACTAAGAGAGATCGACTTGGGCACATCGTTCTTGAACAAAACTCGGAAGATAGGATGCGATAAATGTCTGGTAATTCTCCAAGAATAAAAACAAGTGATTTGAGTGGTGCGCGAGCGGCAATAATTTCAGCTCGCTGGCATAGCGAAATATGCGATCAATTAATCCTAGGTGCGAAACGGGCAATTACCGAGGCAAAAATATCGGATGTAACAGTGCATGAAGTTCCAGGTTCATTTGAATTACCACTTGCAGCTAAATACGTTCTTGAAAATGGCGCAGATATGGCTGTTGTACTTGGTGTTGTATTACGGGGCGAAACGCCTCATTTTGATTATGTATGCAGAGGCGTCACCGATGGAATTATGCAAGTGTCTTTAGAACTAGTTAAACCAATTGGATTTGGCGTTCTCACAGTAGACAATATCGAACAAGCAATTTCACGATCGGGCGGACCTGGAAGTAAAGAAGATAAGGGTTACGACAGTGCAATTGCAGCGCTCGAGCTACTTAGACTTGGACGACAATTGGATGGTAGATTCACCAAGTGATGTCGGCTGGTAAGCGGTTTCGTGAGGCTCTCGCCGCTGAATCTCCGCTACAAATAGTTGGAACTATCAACGCCAATCATGCTCTATTGGCTAAAGCCGCTGGATTTAAAGCTATTTATCTCTCAGGTGGTGGTGTTTCCGCAGGCTCACTTGGAATGCCTGACCTCGGAATACTCACGCTCGAAGATGTATTGGTTGATGTAAGAAGAATTGTGGCGGTCTGCGATCTTCCAATTCTCGTAGATATCGATACCGGTTTCGGACCTTCCGCTTTTAACATTGAGCGAACCATCAAATCTCTAATTTCGGCCGGCGCAGCAGCGGCTCAAATCGAAGATCAAATTTCAGCTAAGCGTTGTGGGCATCGCCCGAATAAAGAGGTTGTTCCTATCGACGAGATGGTTGATCGAATTACTGCCGCGGCTAGTGCACGCGGTTCCGATCCGTTCTACCTAATTGCCCGGACTGATTCACTAGCAATTGAAGGTATTGATTCTGCTATAAAGCGCGCTAAGGCTTACGTTAAAGCAGGTGCTGATGCAATTTTTGCAGAAGCCGTGACGGATTTAGATCAGTACAAGAAATTCACATCAGAAATTTCGGTACCGGTTTTAGCTAACCTAACAGAATTCGGTATGACGCCGCTATTTACGACTGAACAACTTAAATCGGTAAATGTTGGTATGGCTCTATATCCCTTATCAGCATTTAGGGCGATGAATAAAGCAGCGACGGAAGTATTCAAGACAATTCGTGAACAGGGCAGCCAGAAATCTATACTTGAAAAAATGCAAACCCGAGATGAGCTCTACGCGTCAATAAATTATCACCAATACGAACAAGCTCTTGATAAATTTCAAAGCGAAAGTAGAGATAAATGAGCGAATTTAAGCTGAAGAAATCTGTAGCACTCTCAGGCGTAACAGCCGGCGATACCGCTCTTTCCACAGTTGGTCGAAGCGGTAATGATCTCCACTATCGCGGTTACGACATTCATGATTTAGCTAAGAACTGCGAATTCGAAGAGGTGGCATACCTAATTCTCTATGGCACATTGCCATCACGAGCGCAACTAACTGAGTATAAAAATCGACTCGCCAAGCTTCGGGACTTACCGGCTGAAGTAAAAACAATTTTGGAAAATCTTCCTAAAAGCACTCACCCAATGGATGTAATTAGAACTGGAGTTTCTGCGCTTGGTTGTCACCTACCTGAATCTGAGTCACATGATGATGCCGGGGCAAGAGCTATCGCTGATCGCCTTATCTCTTGTACTCCCTCAATGTTGCTTTATTGGTACCACTTCACACATAGCGGTAAACGAATCAAATTAAATACTGGCGCTGACTCAATCGGTGAACACTTTCTCACTTTGCTTCACCAAGAGAAACCTCGTGAATCTTGGATTAAGGCCATGCAGATATCACTTATTCTCTATGCCGAACATGAATTCAACGCTTCTACCTTCACTGGACGCGTAATCGCTGGTACCGGCTCCGATATATATTCCGCAATAACGGGTGCAATCGGCGCTTTACGTGGCCCAAAGCATGGTGGCGCCAATGAGGTGGCTCTTGAGATTCAAGAGAGATACAACTCTCCAGATTCTGCAGAATCAGATATTCGCTCAAGAGTTGCAAACAAAGAAGTGATTATTGGGTTTGGGCATCCGGTATACACAATATCTGATCCCAGAAATCCAATAATTAAAGAAGTTGCTCGCCAACTATCCTCTGAAAACAATTCACCACTTCTGTATTCAATTGCCGAACGTATCGAGAGCATTATGTGGGAAATTAAGAAGATGTTTCCAAATTTGGATTGGTTCTCTGCTGTCGCCTATAAAGAAATGGGAATCCCAACGAGCTTCTTCACTCCAATCTTCATTTTTGCTCGCATCACAGGTTGGTCAGGACATATCTTGGAACAGCGACATGACAATAAAATAATTAGGCCGGCCGCAAATTACACAGGACCCGAAGATCGACCATTTGTCCCGATGGAGGCTCGTTGATGTCCGGAACCTATAACTCTAATCTGCCATTTGATCAAGAAATAATTGATATTGCTGATTATGTTTTAAATTATAAAGTTGACTCTAAGTTAGCAAAAGAGACTGCTTGGTACTGTTTCTTGGACACGATTGGTTGCGGTCTTGAAGCTCTGGAGTATCAAGCTTGTAGAAAATTACTTGGTCCTATTGTGCCTGGTGGCGAATTACCGGGTGGTGCTCGAGTTCCCGGAACAAATTATGAATTAGATCCCGTGCAGGCCGCTTTCAATATTGGCGCCGCAATCCGATGGTTGGATTTCAACGATACCTGGTTAGCAGCAGAATGGGGTCACCCCTCAGATAACTTAGGAGCAATCCTTGCGGTATCTGATTGGGTATCACGCCAGTCCCGGTTAAGTGGCGGGAAGCCAATTTTGTTCTCAGAACTATTAACCGCGATGATTCAAGCTCACGAAATCCAGGGATGTATAGCGCTAGAAAATTCATTTAATAAAGTGGGTCTTGATCACGTAATTTTGGTAAAAGTTGCCTCAACTGCAGTCGCTGGAAAGTTACTCGGCCTCACTAGAGATCAAATACTTAATGCCATCTCTCTTGCATGGGTAGATGGACAGTCGCTAAGAACTTATCGTCATTTTCCAAATGCTGGCTCACGTAAATCTTGGGCAGCTGGCGATGCGACTTCGCGAGCAGTTCGCCTCGCATTAATCGCAAAAAGTGGCGAAATGGGCTATCCAACTGTCCTTAGCGCAAAAACTTGGGGCTTTTATGATGTTTCATTTAAAGGTGAAAAATTTAAATTTCAACGCCCCTACGGAAGTTATGTCATGGAAAATGTCCTCTTCAAAATCTCTTATCCCGCAGAATTCCACTCTCAGACCGCAGTTGAAGCTGCGATGGCTATCCACTCGCAATTGCAGGCTGCCGGTAAATCAAGCGATGATATTGAGCGGATTCAGATTCGAACTCACGAAGCCTGTATTCGCATAATTGATAAGAAAGGTCCACTTCGTAATCCCGCTGATCGCGATCACACCATTCAGTATATGGTTGCAGTCCCATTAATTTTTGGTCGCTTAACCGCCAGAGATTACGAAGACGATGTAGCAGCAGACCCCAGAATTGATGCTCTACGAGAGAAGATAACATGTGTAGAGGATCCTCAATTCACTAAGGATTACCATGATCCAGAGAAGCGCTCTATTGCAAATGCTTTAACGGTTTATCTTAAAGATGGTTCGAAGCTCGATGAAGTTGCCATCGAATATCCAATTGGCCACAAGCGACGTCGTGCAGATGGAATCCCACTTCTAATACAGAAATATCGTACGAATTTGGCGCGGATTTATTCGAAAGAGAAACAAGAAGCCATCCTTGATCTAACGCTAAATTATGAGAAGTTAAGCGCTACGCCGGTCGATGAATTAATGGCGCTTTTAGTTAGCGATTCTGGGGGAATCCGAGGTTAATTCCGCCGTGGCTTGGATCTAGCCAGCGGCTAGTAACTACCTTGCCACGAGTAAAGAAGTGAACTCCTTCAGTTCCATGAGCGTGGGTATCCCCAAAGAGCGAGCTCTTCCATCCGCCGAATGAGTAGTAGGCGGTTGGAACAGGTATCGGAACATTAATTCCGATCATGCCGACATTAACTTCATTCTGAAATCTTCGAGCAGCGCCGCCATCATTTGTAAATATTGCAGTTCCGTTTCCATAACGATGTGAATTTATTAATTCAAGCCCCTCTTCATAACTCTTTACGCGCACTACCGAAAGAACAGGTCCAAATATCTCATCAACATAAATCGACATCTTTGGAGTTACTTGATCAAAGAGCGTTGGGCCTAACCAGAAACCATTAGGCGCGCCATCTACTTGAGGATTTCTTCCATCGACAACTAATCTGGCGCCTTCTTTTACGCCAGCGTCAATATATGAGGCGACTTTGTCGCGGTGAACTGCGGTCACAAGTGGACCCATATCGCTACCTTTAGTGCCATCACCTGTCTTCAACTTCGCCATACGTTCAGTTATTTTCTTAATGAGCTCATCTGCAACAGGTTCGACTGCAACAAGCGCTGAAATTGCCATGCATCGCTCTCCGGCAGAACCAAAACCTGCATTAACGGCGGCATCTGCTGCGAGATCTAAATCAGCATCTGGCAGAACTAACATATGGTTCTTTGCGCCACCAAGAGCTTGAACTCTCTTACCCGCTTTAGTGCCATTTTCGTAAATGTATTTTGCAATTGGAGTTGAACCCACAAAAGACACAGATGCAATTTCTGGATGTTCCAAAATTCGATCAACGGCCACTTTATCGCCATGTACTACATTGAAAACGCCATCGGGCAAACCAGCTTCTTTAAGATATTGCGCCGTCAGAATTGATGAAGTTGGATCTTTTTCACTTGGTTTAACTATTACAGCATTACCTGCACCAATTGCGATTGGGAAAAACCACATAGGAACCATCGCTGGAAAGTTAAATGGAGAGATGATTGCGCAGACTCCAAGTGGCTGGCGGATTGAATATACATCGATGCTCGTTGATACATTTTCGCTGTATGAACCCTTTAAGAGATGCGGGATTCCACAAGCAAATTCGACAACTTCTAGCCCTCTAGTTACTTCGCCCAGAGCGTCGGAAAATACTTTTCCGTGCTCTGCGGTAATTGCTCTTGCAAGTTCTTCTTTGCGAGCGTTTGCAATTTCGCGAAATGCAAAAAGTACTTGTGCGCGCTTTGCGAGGGAGGCTTTGCGCCATTCCTTGGCAGCGGCGCTTGCAGCGGTAACGGCCTGATCTACGACTGCGTTATCTGCAAAATCAACTTTTCCTGTAACTTCTCCAGTTGCAGGGTTATAAACATCTCCGGTTCGGCTGGCGTTACCATTCCAAGATTCACCGTTGATGAAATGAGTGATTCGTTTCGCAGTCACGCTACTCCTTACCTTCGTAGTGCTTGCCCGCGATTGCGAGCGCTTCATCCAAGATTTTTATACCTTCTAAAACTTCTGCTTCAGATACGTTACATGGAGGCACGACGTGAATTCGATTGAAATTATTAAATGGCATCAATCCACGCTTCTTGCACTCGGTAACAATTTCAGTCATTGCTGGGCTGGTGCCGCCGTATGGTGCTAACGGAGCTTTTGTTGCCCGATCTGTGACTAGATCCAATGCCCAGAAAACGCCTTGGCCACGAACCTCGCCAATCAACTTATGTTTCTTGGCCAGTTCGCGCAGTGCCGGTCCAATAACTCTCTCGCCGATTTCAGCCGCATTTTCCACAATCTTTTCTTCCTTCATTACATCGATTGTTGCAACAGCAGCTGCACAAGCTAGCGGATGTCCTGAATAGGTAAGTCCTCCTGGAAACACACGTTCATTAAAAGTCTCACTAATCGGTGACGAAATTACAACTCCACCAAGAGGTACATATCCAGAGTTAACACCTTTTGCAAAGACGATTAAGTCTGGTTCGGCAGCAGAATGTTGATAGGCAAACCACTTACCGGTTCGACCAAAACCGGCCATAACTTCATCCGCAATCCAGAGAATTCCATATTTATCGCAGAGCGCGCGAACGCCCTCCAGATAGCCTTTAGGCGGCATCAAGACGCCCGCTGTACCAACGACCGACTCAATCAAAATAGCGGCGATTGTTTTAGATCCTTCAAAGATAATTACATTCTCGAGATGTTCGAGGGCGCGTTGACATTCTTCTTCCTCATTCTTTGCCCAAAAGGCGCTGCGATACGCGTAAGGTCCGAAAAAATGAACATGCCCATATGCGAATTCATTTGGCCAACGTCGCGGATCGCCAGTAGCTGAAATCGCTGAGGATGTGTTGCCGTGGTAGGACCGATAGAAAGAGAGAATTTTGTGACGGTTTGTGTGAAGGCGAGCCATTCGAATTGCATTTTCGATTCCGTCTGCTCCGCCATTTGTGAAAAATACCTTTGAGAATTTAGAACCTGCTAAACCAACAATTCGCTGCGCAGCTTCACTTCTAACGTCATTTGCAACTTGAGGAGCAATTGTTGCCAAGGTATCTGCTTGTTTCTTAATGGCATCAATTACTTTCGGATGTTGAAAACCAATATTTGTGAAAACTAATTGGCACGAGAAATCCAAATATCGCTTGCCGTCAAAATCCCAGAAATATGAACCTTTTCCGCCAGCAACTGGAAGGGGAGCGATTTGTGCTTGCGCAGACCAGGAATGAAAAACATATTTTCGATCGAGATCAAAGACCTCTTTACCGCGAGCCGAATCTGTCATATCGCAATCTAATCACTTACCGTTACGGCTCTCAAACTTGCGCTAACGCCTCCATGATTTCGACGGCGGTAACCGATTTATAACGACTACTTGCCGCTTTCCCTGCCCGGGAATGCATGTCAACCGCATCACAGACCAACTCAAAGGGATCCCCAGTGTTGGCGACTAGAAACGAACCAATTAGACCCGCCAAAATATCTCCGCTTCCGGCTGTTGCAAGTTCTGGACCACCTAAGCGATCAACTTTTGAAACATTACCGGGTTTAGCAATTACTGTTTTATGACCTTTAAGAACAACAATCACATCAAATTGATTAGCAATTTCATGCGCAATTTGCGCTCTATTATTTCCACTGATTCGATTTGTAAAGCTCTTCCCGAGATACCGTAATTCACCTTCATGTGGCGTAATTACCGAGTAAGCCTTCCGTTTCTTAAATTGCGAAGTTGCCGCAAAGGAAATCATCTCTCCATCCAGCACTAACGGAAGATCAAGTGGAATTACGGATAAGTGGCTAGCACCCGGTCCCACCACCAGGGCATCTATCCTCTCGTTTTCGAGAGTTTGAATTGGAACAACATCGGGGAACTTACTAACCACTAAATCAGAAATCCGCGATTCTTTAGATAGAAATTTCACATAGCCAGCATTTCCTCTGCGCGCACCACCCACTGCAAGAATCGCAGCCCCCGGAAATTTCTTTGATCCAGCAGAGATGGCGACAACGCCGCGAGAATACTTATCGTCCGAATCAGTCAATTTCTTACGAGGCATTTACGTGATTGCATTCAATTTCATGAGCACGGCTACCGCATTTTTCACATAGTAAATAGAGATGGTGGCATGTTGGTTCGGCACAATTTTGGAATTTTTTGGTCGGGCTACCACACAAGTCGCATTCACCAATCATGGTAGCTCGTTCTGTAAAGTCGACAGTCATTCGACCATCAAAGGTATAAAGAGAGCCCTCCCAATATCCGGAATCCCCGAAAGTCTCGCCATAACGAACTATTCCGCCAGCAATCTGATAAACCTCTTTGAATCCGCGATTTTTCATAACTGTTGAGAGAATTTCGCATCGAATTCCACCAGTGCAATAAGTAACTATCGGCTTCTCTTTAAGTGAATCAAATTTTCCGCTCTCAATTTCAGAAATGAAATCGTGAGTAGTTTTTACATCTGGAACAACTGCGTTTTTGAAGCGGCCGACCTTCGCTTCATAAGCATTTCGGCCGTCAAAGAAAACGACATCATCGCCTTTAGCCTCGACTAGCTGATGAACTTCTTCTGGCGATAGGTGTTGGCCACCTCCAATCACACCTTTTTCGTTGACTTTGATCTCATCTGCAACTCCAAATGCCACAAGTTCATCGCGAACTTTGACACTTAAACGTGGAAAATCATCGCCAGTTCCTTCGGACCATTTAAAGTCAATTTTTTTAAATCCTGGATACTGTTTAGTTTGGCGGACATACTTCTTCAGATTTTCCATATCACCGCCGAGAGTGCCATTTATTCCGTGCTTAGAAATCAATATGCGCCCCTTGAGATTTAGAGAATCACAAAGTGTGACTTGCCATAGTCGCAGCGCCTCGGGATCTGCGACTGGAGCGAATCCATAAAAAAGGATTATTTTTGGCAGGCTCATATTCCAATTCTAATTCATTTTTTAGGCAGACTTACCAGGGTCTCTTGGACCATATCCTTGAGAAGTTTCTTATCGACTTTCCAATCATTAGGAATTCTTACGGTTTTTTTATTTACTTCGTATCCTGCAAGCCGATTTTTTAACTTGCTGAGTACTTTTGGGTTCCACGGAGCTATCAAAATATGCTTTTTTGCAAAGCCCAGTCCAAACACATATTTATCACCCAGTTTAAGCATCGGTTGATTCCAGGCTACAACAAGCTTTAGTTTAGGGTGACTACTTTTTATCGCTGAAAAAATTTCCTTAGCTTTTTTCGCCTGATTTTTATCTAATGATTCGAAAAGCTCTTTGGGGGTCTCAAAGCGTCGCGAAGATTTGGAGCCTTTCGTAAACATAACTAAGGCATTTGCGTGTGCTTGACTGAAGCCAAAATTTTCTTTAAGGAATGCAATTTGTTCTGGGTATTTTTTTTCTTTCACTTTTTTCATCTGAGAGAACCAGTAACTCATAGGCTCTCCATATCGTTTCTCGATTGCAGGAAAGTGAGATTCTCTCTTCGAGCGATCAACTTTATCTGCCATTAGGGAGCCTTTTGAAAAATTGTAGATCGGTAATAATCTAGCTCGTCAATTGAATCTCTGATATCACCTAGGGCTCTGTGATTTCCTTCTTTGGCTGGTGCAGCAAAATAAGTTTTTGGATACCAACGACGAGCAAGTTCCTTTATTGTAGAAACATCGATAGTGCGATAGTGAAGAAATGAATTCAACTTAGGAAGATCGCGAGCAATGAACATACGATCCATATAAACTGAATTTCCCGCCAATGGCGATTTACCGGGCGTAACTTCGTACTTGGTTAGGTAATCGTAAATAGCTTGGTCCGCCTCTTCTAGAGTGCAACCATTAGGTATCTCCAGCAGTAGTCCCGATTCTTGATGCATGCTCCGGACTACCTCGTTCATCCCATCTAGTTTTGCTTGGTCGCACCGGATTACTTTGTCGACTCCCTCCCCGATCACATTTAACTGCGCATCGGTTATCAGAACGGCGATCTCCACCAAAGCATCCCGCTCAGTATTTAACCCAGTCATCTCGCAATCGACCCAAACAAGGAAAGGTAAGTCGCTGCCCATGCGGATAAGTCTATTGAAGCCTCAATCTTCACCCTTAGTTCACCTTCTCTTAACCTTGAATACCCCCTATCCCCGTCACTTCAGCCCAAGATGTGCAAGTGAATTCGACCCATCAGGTGCCGAAAGTACTTCCTGAACCACGTGAAATAACGACTGTTCCTAGAATCTCTGACCGAATCTTTCGCGGAATTGTTACAACCGGTGGACTTTCCACGCTCGCAATTCTCGCTCTAATTGCTTTCTTCCTAGTGTTCAATGGCTTTGAAGTGATTAGAGATGAAGGTCTTCGATTCTTAACCGGTTTTGATTGGATGGACGCAATTCCTGATGAAGGTATCGCTGCAACTTACGGTATCGGCGCGATGCTTTACGGAACCCTAGTAATTGGATTACTAGCAATCATTTTTGGAGTTCCGATTGCTGTAGGAGCTGCACTTTTCCTCTCTTATTACGCGCCCGAATGGATCAAACGCCCAATGGTTGTAGTAATTGATGTTATGGCTGCGATTCCTTCTGTGGTGTTTGGACTCTGGGGCTATTTCATATTGATGCCGCATGCGGAATATTGGGCGAAATTAATTCATAAGTATCTTGGATTTATTCCGATATTTGATATGCCAGCGCCTGCTTACTCTCGCTCGCCATTTATTGCTGGCTTAGTGCTAGCAATCATGATTATTCCAATTGTGGCTTCAATTTCGCGCGAAGTTTTTGCGCAAACTCCACCCGATCGAATTCAAGCCGCATATGCGCTTGGCGCAACTAAATGGGCGATGATCAAAGCGGTGGTCTTTCCGTATGGAATTGGTGGCGTAATTGGTGGCGCAATGCTGGGTCTTGGTAGAGCGTTAGGTGAGACAGTTGCTGTTTATACAGTTTTGAATTTGGTTTATGACATTCGAATTGAAATATTGTTAAGTGCCGGCGGATCTGTGGCATCAATGATTGTAAATAAATTTGGCGAAGCGGATGCAATAGAGCTCCGGGCACTTATGGCGGCAGGCTTTGTACTCTTTGTAGTCACCTTAATAGTTAATTTTATTGCGAACGCCATTATTAATCGAACAGCAAGGAGAGGTTAATGGCGACAATTTCTGTTGTGCCGAGCAAGCCATGGCGTCCGAAACTTAGCCGCGTCTGGCCCGACATTCTTGGCGCGCTTTTCACGGCACTTTCTAGCGTCGCAATCGTGGCAGTGACTCCCTTAAAGGGCCGACTGGGATTCTCAATCACATTGATTGTCATGGCGGTTATTACTTCAGCTTCTATCAGCTGGCTTAGGCGCGATCGAAAAGCGGCACTCAACAGCGTAAGCACGGTCTTTGTGTATGTGGCAGCCGCTTTCGTGATAATTCCACTTGCATCTCTACTTTTTGAAATAGTTAGCAAAGGCATAGTTGGCTTCTCATTTGGAATTTTCACCAAAGATATGTCATTGACATCCGCAGATTCTCCGTTAAGCGAAGGTGGTCTACTCCACGCGGTAATTGGAACTTTGTATATCGTTTTACTCGCCACCGTAATCAGCACTCCGGTAGGCTTCTTAGCCTCTTTATACATTGTCGAAGTACAAGGTCGCTTCGCCTCACTCGTTAGATTTTTTGTTCAAGCAATGAGTGGCGTGCCATCGATTGTGGCAGGTCTTTTTATTTATGCTGTTTGGATGATTGGTTTAGGAAACAGTTATAACGTAGCCGCTGGTGCGGGTGCTCTAGCAATTCTAATGATTCCGACGGTGGCTCGAACTGCAGAGGAAGTTCTCAAGTTAATTCCAAACGATCTTCGTGAAGCTGGGCTAGCCCTGGGAGCCACACAGTGGCGGACTGTTGCGATGATAATTCTTCCTGCTGCTAAAAGCGGACTTGTTACAGCAATTATTCTGGGAATTGCCCGTGTGGCTGGGGAAACAGCTCCTCTTCTCTTGACACTGGGCGGTGCTGATGCCATCAATTTAAATCCTTTTGAAGGTAATAGTTCAGCTCTTCCGTTCTATGTATGGAAAAACTATTCATTAGGCAACCCGGAATCAATTCAGAGAGCCTGGCTTGGCGTGTTCGTTCTAATGATTATGGTTTTCATGTTTTTCTCGCTCGCACGATATTTTGGACGGGCGAAAGGTGCTAACAGATGATTAATGAAGAAAACCGAGAGATGAGGGATAGCATGAGCAAGATAGAAACTACGTCGGCCGCCTCAAGTGGAGCCGATATTAGAAAAGAAGTAAAGCCCTCTTCGCTGGCGAGTGTTGCAGCTTCGCATGAGAGCAAAAGTAAGTCACGAGAGATTCGGGACGGAGTGGGTTTAGAAGCAAGAGGTATTCACGCTTGGTTTGGTAAAAAATTAGTACTTGAAGATATCTCATTGGACTTCGCTCCAGGAACTGTAACTGCGCTCATCGGACCATCAGGTTGTGGAAAATCTACATTTATTCGTATTCTCAATCGAATGCATGAATTTATTCCAACCGCAGCTTTAGCTGGTGATGTTCTTCTTGGCGGAAAAGATATTTACGGTTCAGGAGTAGACGTCACAAAGATTCGACTGAAAATCGGCATGGTATTTCAGAAACCAAATCCGTTTCCCTCTATGACAATTCGGGAGAATGTCTTATCGGGACTTCGATTGGCCCAAATTAAGCTTTCTAATGAAGACGAATTGCTGGAAAGTTGTCTACTTCGCGCTGGGCTTTGGGATGAAGTTAAAGATCGGCTCAATGAATACGGCGGCGCACTTTCGGGCGGCCAACAGCAAAGACTCTGTATCGCACGATCTCTTGCCGTAAATCCTAAAGTCCTCTTGATGGATGAACCTTGTTCTGCGCTAGATCCCGGTTCAACTCTGAGAATTGAGGAGACTATTCGAGAGCTTTCTGAGAGTATTTCAATAGTAATAGTTACTCATAATATGCAACAGGCGGCGCGAGTTTCCGACTACACCGGATTTTTCCTCTCTGATGGCGGTCCTGGCAAATTAATTGAGGTAGGTAGTACATCCGAGATTTTCTCAACGCCAAAAGATCAGCGAACTCTCGACTATGTAACCGGAAGGTTTGGATAGCTGAAGAATGTCACTAATTGTTAACCTAAATTAAATGAATCATTAACTCTGTGTGCTCCACCAGTTTGGTGTCACCTGTTTGTATCAAGTTCCAAGTTCAAATTTTCACTAGGGGGAAAAGTGTTATTAAAGAAAAGAATGGCGAAAATTGCAATCGCCACGTCAGCTCTACTTGTCATAGCCTCTCCGGCATTTGCAGGAACAATAAATGGTAGCGGCGCAACATTTGCCGCTCCGCTGATTGATTCCTGTAAGGTAGATTTCGCCAAAGATTCCGGACACACCGTTAATTACACAGGTGGTGGCTCTTCCAAAGGTCGTTCCGATTTCGCTGGAAACTTGGTCGATTTTGCCGGTTCTGATGCGCCTTATTCCTCGGGAGCTCCAGCAAATCTAATTTACGTCCCAGTCTATGCGGCTCCAATCGCGATGATTTACAACTTACCGACTGTTAAAGAGTCTATTTATTTATCGCCGGCATCCATTGCAAAAATCTTTTCTGGCTATATCACTAACTGGAACCATCCTGACCTAGCTAAAGATAATGAGAGAACCGTTAAAACTCCGGTTTTCAAAACAAAGACTTCGCAGGTTAAAGACAAGAATGGCAAGATGGTAACGAAGAAAGTTCCTGTACTTGATAAAAAAGGTAAGCCGGTAATCGCAAGGTACAACACAAAGACTGTGAATATCGATCTACCAAATGAACAAATTACAGTCTGGTACAGAACGGATGGTTCAGGCACTTCGGAAAACTTCGCTAAGTATCTTCGCGGCGCAAATGAGGCAACTGGCAATGCAAGCCTCTGGCCCAAGGCTGCTTCTTCAACGTTCTCGAATAGTACTCCGAACAACATTTCGACATTTTTCAACTTCCAAGGAGCTTCTGGTTCAGCTGCCGTAACTGCTGGAGTTGCCGGTAAGGTCGGTTCGATAACTTATGCAGAACTAAGCTTCGCTCTTGACAACAAACTTCCCGTTGCTTATGTTCAAAATGCTGCCGGAGAGTTTGTAGCGCCGGACGCCGCAGGAACTTCAGCCTTCCTTGGAGGTGGAACCATTAATGCGGATGGAACCGTGCAGGTAGATTATGCCAAAGCTATTCCAGGCGCTTATTCACTCGGTACGGCTTCGTATGCTCTCGCATATGAGTCTGGCAAAACAGCTGAGAAACAGGGAATCGTAAAAGATTTCCTAACTTATGTCTTAGAGAAATGCCCATCTAAGTATCCTGAAAAGGGCTTTGCTCAGATAACTGGTCCGCTTGCCACAAAAGCAAAAGAGCAGATCGCAAAAATCAAGTAGTAAAGCAAAGAAGAAACCCTCATGGCAGATCTCATGAGGGTTTCTTCATTTTTGTTGGCGAAATAATGTTAACTCTGGATTGAGGATTCGTTAATCCCGTATTCACATTTGAGCGCCACCCTTGCCTAGTGAGACAAAATTTTCACCACGTTAAACCAGAGAACCTTATTGATCGCGAATTGAGCTGGCTAGCTTTCAACACCCGCGTACTTGAGCTCGCGGAAGATAAATCTCTACCACTATTGGAAAGAATTCGCTTTCTCGCAATAACTTCATCGAATCTAGATGACTTTTTTATGATTAGAGTTGCATCAGTTAAATTGAAAATAGAGTCAGGAATTTCTAATGCTAATTCCGCTGGGCTAAGCGCGCAACAACAATTAGAGCAAATATTGGAAGAATCAAAAATTCTTGTTGAGAGACAGAATCGAGTATTTCATAATCAATTAATTCCAGAACTTGCTCAAAGAAATATTCACTTTGTGCATTGGCGAGACCTAACTGGAATTGAACGGGATTATGTGAGTGATATATTTGCTGAGACTGTATTTCCAGTTTTGACTCCTTTGGCCGTAGACCCTACTCATCCTTTTCCTTATATTTCAGGTTTGTCTATCAGTCTTGCCGTGTTGGTAGAACATCCCGAGACCGAAGAGGAGTACTTCGCCCGCGTAAAGATTCCCAATATACTTCCGCGCTTTATTTCAACTCATCCGAATCAAAAAACAAGATTTATTCCATTAGAAGAATTAATCGCCGCACATTTGAATGAACTTTTTCCAGGTATGAAAATAGAAGATTACTACTCGTTTAGATTGACTCGAAATGAGGATTTGGAACTTGATGAAGACGAGAGTGAAAACTTATTGGAGACCATGGTGCAGGAGCTATCGAAGCGGCGATTTGGGCCTCCAGTAAGACTCGAAGTCGAAAGCGATATACAACCGTATTTGCTTGACCGGTTGGTTTCAGAATTAGAAATAGGAGAACGAGAGGTTTTCAAATATAAAGGTCCGTTAGATTTAACGGGACTTAATCAGATTGCTGACTTAGATTTACCAGAACTGAAGTTTAATTCATTTAAAAGCGCTGTTCCAAAACCACTACTAGCCAACGGTGAATTTGATGTCTCTACTTTCTTTGATCTTTTAAAGAATCACGAAATCCTTCTCCATCATCCATATCATTCTTTCACCTCAACCGTCGTGCAATTTCTTGAAGCGGCCGCTACTGATCCACATGTGCTAGCGATAAAGCAAACGCTTTATCGAACTTCAGGTGATTCACCGATAATTGAGGCGCTAATAGAAGCTGCCTCAGCCGGAAAACAGGTTTTGGCTGTAATTGAAATTCGTGCGAGATTTGATGAACTTGCAAATATGCGCTGGGCCGAAAAGCTCGAGGCTGCTGGCGTTCATGTCGTTTATGGCTTAATGGGGCTTAAAACTCATGCCAAGCTTTCACTTGTTGTCAGAAAGGAAGGTGAAAAAGTGCAGCGTTACTGTCACGTTGGGACTGGAAATTACAATCCTCGGACTGCTCGGCTTTATGAAGATTTAGGTTTACTTAGTTCAAATGAAGATTTATGCGACGACTTATCGCGACTGTTCAACCAACTTTCGGGATTTGTCAAAGATGAGGAATTTTCTAGATTGATTGTCGCGCCATATGGGATGAGAACTGGGCTCCTAGCCAAGATTTCAAAAGAGATCGCAGCGGCTCAGAACGGAATACCATCGGGGATTAGATTAAAGATTAACTCCTTAGTAGACGAGGAATTCATAGATAAGCTCTACGAGGCTTCAATTGCCGGTGTGCCGATTGAAATTACTGTTAGAGGGATTTGCTCACTTGTACCTGGCATTCCTGGTAAATCAGATAACATTAAGGTGAATTCCTATTTAGGTAGGTTCCTGGAGCATTCACGAATATATAGCTTTCATAATGGCGGCGATCCAGAGTATTGGATTGGAAGCGCTGATCTCATGCAGCGAAATTTAGATAGGCGTATCGAAACTCTGATTCGAATTGATTCAGCTGAGCACAAGCGTTATCTTCACGAATTACTTGAAATTTATAGCAGTGGAGCAATGAGCCACTGGAAAGGTCTTCAAGGAAACGTCTGGCAGAGAGTAACTCAAGATGAAAATCACGAAACGCTTCAAAATCTACATGACCAGCTCTTAGAGAGGTATGCAGATGACAGATAGTGTTATTCGAGGCGGCGGTAGTGTTGTTTGGCGCCGCGGTGAAGATGATAAATTAGAGATTGCTTTAATTCATCGGCCAAAATACAACGATTGGACTATTCCAAAGGGCAAATGTGAAGATGGTGAGTCGCAAATTACTGCGGCTTTTCGCGAAACTATCGAAGAGACTGGATTTAAGGTTAAGTTTTCAAGATTTTTGGGAGATGTCGAATACCAGACGGATGAAGGTAAAAAACAGATAAGTTACTGGCGCGCAAAATTTCAAAAATCCGTGGGCTTGCCAATAGAAGGCGAAGTTGACGAAGTTCGATGGTTTGAAGTGAATAGTGCAGTTGAAAGAGTTTCCCATGATTCTGAGAAGGAAATAATTCAGAGATTTCTTGAATCCGATCTAGATTCGAAAGTGTTGATACTACTTAGGCATTGTAAAGCGCTTGCCCGGACTGAATGGGAGGGAGATGATTCCAAGCGTCCACTCGATTCAGTTGGCTTGGAACAATCTGAACGCCTAATTCAGAATCTAATCCCTTTTGGAATCGAAGAAATTCACTCCTCAGATGCCGTTAGGTGTTACGAATCAATTAACCCCTTGGCTAAATCTTTATCTCTAAATTACTTCTTTACCGACTCATTGAGTGAAATTGTTTATCAGAGAAAGCCTAATCGAGTCTTTAAATACATTGAGAGATTACTAGATAATTCGAACACAACTCTAATCTGTTCGCATAACCCAGTTTTGCCCCATTATCTTCAAAACAAATTAAATCGACAAGGTTTCAACGTAAATGACACCTTTTTAAAGCCAGGTGACGCTTGGATAATTCACCATATCCAAAGAGAAATTCTTGCAGTCGATAAACTAAGCGCCCCGACTATTGCTTAATCCAATCCATCCATTTAAGCACTATCCCTTCACGCAACGCCCACGGACAAATCTCTAAACTTTCCACCTCTAAATTGCGCATTACTCCTTCAGCAATAAAAGCACCCGCAACTATCTGGCGGGCTCTTGATTTAGAAACTCCCGGCAGCTCTCTTCGTTCATCTTCTGTCATCTCCGAGAGTTTGGGTAGTATCTTGCGCAAACCATCGAGTTTCAATGACTTTCCGTCTCCGTCAGCCCAATCTCCAGTTAATCTAGCAAGCGTCCTTAGAGTTTTGCTGGTACCAATTGCCCTATCAGTACTCTGGTGGCTCAATATATTTCCAATGATTTCCGCTAACTTAGATTCAATCTCGTCTCTAAGTTTTCTAATTGATTTCTTAGTAAAAGGATCTCCCTCTAGAAATTCTTTTGTAAGACGAGACGCGCCAAGAGGCAAAGAAATTGCGGAGTCTGGCGACTCATTAACTCCGACGGCCAATTCAAGAGAGCCGCCTCCAATGTCAATCATAAGAAGTCTTCCGCTTGACCATCCAAACCATCTGCGCGCTGCTAAGAAAGTTATCTGAGCTTCTTCTTCTCCAGACAAAACCTGTAGATCTATATCAAACTCATCATTAATTAGATTAATGACATCACTACCGTTGCCGGCCTCTCGAAGCGCTGATGTTGCAAACGGCAAAAGCTGGGTGGCTTTTGCTCGCTTCATTTCGGATAGGCAAGATTTGATTGAGGATCTTAATTCCTCGATTCCTTCGGGTCTTATGAAGCCAGAAGAATCTATAAATTCTATTAAGCGTAAATCTATTTTCAGATTTGAGGTCGGATTAGGTCTAGCCCCCGGATAGGTATCCACAACTTGTAAGTGGACCGTATTAGATCCAACGTCCAACACCCCTAAACGCATTGCGAAACTCTACTGTAGTCGAAGTTCATCGAATTGTTATTTGTTGAGTTACGTAAAGTTAAATTCTTGTATTCAATCCGTTAACAAACGCTTCCTAGCCTCCAAACATGCAGAAGCCCGCCGTCATCATGGCAACGAGCAATGGCGTCGGGGCGGGACATCTAATTCGAACTGCAGCAATCGCTAGAGAACTTCTGCCTTACGCAAGACCAATCATTTTCTCGATGGCAAATTCCGCTTTAGAAGTTTCAGAAGCGTTGGGGCTTGAACACGAATATGTTCCCGGCAGGGATAAAGTTTGGATGCCAAGGTGGAGATGGGATCGATATCTACGAGATCGACTCATATCTCTCATAGATGAAACAGACGCGAGAATAATTACTTTTGACGGGGTAGTTCCGTATCCTGGAATTCTCGCCGCGAAATTTAGACGACCGAAAGTTTCCTTGATTTGGATTCGACGTGGCATGTGGCGCAGCCAGCCACAAGGCATGGCTTTGAATCTTCAATCAAAGTTAATGGATTACATTATCGAACCGGGAGATATTGCTCGCGACTACGATAGCGGTCCAACGCGAAACAGAGAAGATGCGGTAATCACATCTCCAGTTACCCATCATTCAGCGAAAAATTCGTTTAACCGTTTGGAAGCAAAGAAGTTTCTAAAGCTGAATTCTAAGAAGAGGTGTGTGCTGGTTCAGCTCGGTGTTGGCGAGAGCGATATGAATGATCGAGTATCCAAGATTCTCGAAATTCTTTCAAGATTTTCCAACCTACAAGTGGTCATGGTTCGAGAACCAAAGAATCAGGACGGGGTTAACCTAGCGCCTCCCGGTCTCGACTTAAAAATAGTTCGCTATTTTCCCATGGTAGATGTATTAGCTGCTTTCGACGGAATAATTTGTGCAAGCGGATATAACTCAGTACACGAAATAATTCCTGCAAGAATTCCGACGCTCTTTATTCCAAATTCCAGAGGCACCGATGACCAGAGAGCTAGAGCAAAGTGGTGCGTCGAATCTGGCTTAGCATTGATGGTTGATGACTCGAATTGGCGGGAAATAGAGATAATGATTGAGAGGCTGCTAAACCCTGGTGTGCGAAAAGTTCTACAAAAGAACTGTAGTTATATCGAGCCGATGACGGGTGGTCGAGAGATTGCGGAGATTATCAGGATATTACTTAATGAAAACGTTACCTCTCTAGTCCTGAAAAGAATTAGGCATAAACGAATATTGGCGCAAAGTAGATTTGAAAGGGGAGTAAGCGATCTAATTCGCAGATGCATGAGTCATTTACTGAGAACTGCCTCCATAATTTTTAGATTTTTGTTCCCTCATCATCCTTTTAGAAAAAATGTCACTTCAAGCCCAGTTGTATTCGCGTCTAGCAAAATCCGATCCAACAAATCTCTAAAGCGAGGTTATAGATTGGAACATGTCCTGATGGGTAGTTCAGACATCTATTTGAGTTCAAGAAAAAAAATCGCTCAAAAAGCCTATCAAGTTTCAAGTTTAGCGTTCAATGACGAGGTTTATAGAGGCAGAGAGGGATCAATAGCCCTAAATTCATCTACGAGATCAGCATAAGCCCTATTAAATTTGCCAATATCCTCAACTTCTGATTTCCATCTACCTTGATTGATGCTGGACGCCAACATCATTTTATCAAAAAATTCTTTGAAGTTTCTTTCTTCTTTAATTCCTAGAAAGCCTAGTAATTTCTCTAAACTTTCTTGCCGGTTATTTATTACTAGATCTTCAAGAGAAAGCGTTATTGTGCAATCTTTAATAGTCATTCCATTTTTCAAATTTCGAATCATGCGTCTTCTATACCAAAGTAAACCATCTTCGTAATTAGTCGGTCCCCATTTTTCGCGTATTGCCGAAGATATTACATCTCGGCCATCTCTTACCATATGAATAAATCTACATCCGGGTAATAATTCCTGAATTTCACTTGAGCGAAAAATGTTCACCGGTGTCGTATCAATCCACAATTCCTTTTTAGCATTCTGTAGTTGTATTTCAATAAAGTCTCGCATGAATGATTGCGAAGCTTTCTTTATATCAAGATCAAAATTACGCTTTAGGTGGGAATATATTTCTTTCAATTGCTCTTCTGATATACCTTGGAAAAGACCTGCTGAGCCCCCAAATTTTGAATCTCGCTGCCACCAGTCATGAAATAGTCGATATTTGAAGCGCTCTAAGTGCAATCGATCATTAAGAATTAGACGCTTATATTTTCCGACGCGTCTTCTCTGACTTAAATCCAATATTCCATTGCCTGCGGTTAAGAATTTTATTTCTGCAGGTTTTGCCATGGTGACTTTGGAATGCCTAGAGAGTAGGCGACCCACAATCGTTGTTCCACTTCTACCAGTACCGCCAGAGAAGAGAACATGGCTAAAGAGGTGGTGACCCTCGACCATCGACCACCTCCTTAGGGCAACAGTCTGATCTCACAACATTTATGGATTAGGAAGAGAGGCTTAAGTTCGGATGAACGCGCGATAACTCAAGAATCGCTTATCGAAGAAAGAGTTGCGAGGTGGTGCTACGCTCGCCCGACTGCCTCCGAACCAAATTCGAAGACAGGGGCGTTGCGTTTAGCGAAGTCCGGTTTGATTCCGGCGCTGTTCCCGCAACTGTAAAGATCGAAAGATCTAAGCCAGGTCGCCTAGCGCAGACGCCGAATTAACCGATCTCGGAGGAAGGTCGGGTCTTTCCGGCAGTTCACGAAAGCCCCCTTTCTCCCTCAACGAAGTTTGGGGGAGTTTTTATGTTTAGACGCAAAGAGAAGCTCAGCGTCGTATTTATCGCTATATCGTTGCTTTTTTCTTCGACAGTTTCTGCAGAAGCAAGAGAGATTCAAACGAAATATCCACTTAACATCGTCTCCGCAGACTTCGCGGCAAAACTTCCCGCTAAGCCAGTTCGAATAATTTCACTTTCCCCATCAGCCACCGAAATAATCTTTGCTATTAATGCTGGCTCGCAAGTACTTGCGGTAGATGATAATTCAAACTATCCAGCGAATGTCCCCACTAGCGCGTTGAGCGGATTCGCACCAAACCTGGAAGCAATCGTGGCACTTGATCCTGATTTTGTGATCTTAAATAATGATTCTACGAAATCCGATGCTATCCATAAGTCGCTGACAAATTTGGGGATTCCAGTGATGATGGAAGAAGCAGCTCGAAATCTAAACGATGTTTATAGAGAAATAACAATTATCGGTAAGGCAGTAGACCAACAAGAAAAGGCGAGAAAGCTAATTGTTAGTATGAAGAAGCGAATTGCCAAAGTTATTAAGTCAAGTAAGAAAGTGAAGAGCCAGAGATTTTTCCACGAACTAGATAACACCTTGTATACCGCAACTTCGAAAACCTTTATCGGAAATGTCTATCGAGATTTAGGTCTAAAGAACGTGGCTGATGCTGCTAGTGGCGCTGATTCATCCGGATATCCCCAACTTAGCGCCGAGTACTTGATTCGAAGTAATCCGCAAATAATATTTTTGGCCGATGCCCAGTACGGTGAGAGTATTTCTACGGTAAAAGCGAGACCCGGTTGGCAGTCAATTGCCGCGGTAAAAAATGGGCGCATAATTGAACTTCCCGCTGATATTCCGTCGCGCTGGGGCCCGCGCATAGTTGATTTCTATGAATTGGTAGCGAAATCAATTAAATGAGCGAAATTCAATTAAAGCCAATTTGGCGTTGGCAATGGACGCTAATGGCAGGAATCTTCCTTCTTATTGTTTGCGCCGTTGCAATAACAATTGGACCCGTTCAAATAAATGCAATTGAAATAATTCATACACTTCTTGGGCGTGAAACTTCTTTGAGTGACCAAGAACGCTCATTGTTAATTGAAATAAGGTTTCCAAGAGTTGCGCTAGCAGCATTGGTTGGCGCAGCGCTAGCAACGAGCGGTGCGGTTTACCAAACAGTTTTTCGCAACCCACTAGCTGATCCATATCTTCTCGGCGCCGCCGCAGGTGCTGGACTCGGTGCCACTATCGCAATTACTGTGGCAAGAGCAGATTTCTATCCATCACTTCCCATCTTTGCCTTTATCGGTGGCATCCTGGCGGTTATCGCAACCTTTTTAGTTGCGGGCAGGCTTTACTCAGATCCTGGTTCACTTTTACTCTCTGGAATTGCAATTGGATCGTTCGCGACCGCAGTACAAACATTTTTACAACAGCGAAATAGCGATGTTTTAAGGCCGGTTTATTCGTGGATTCTGGGCGAACTTACAGTTGCTGACTGGTCGAGCGTTCGATGGGCTGCACTCTACATTTTTATTGCTCTAGGCATTCTCTTGAGTGTTTCCAAAATTTTAGATGCCCTTATGTTGAGTGACGAAGAAGCTTTTTCGCTCGGAGTCTCTCCAAATAGAATTCGAATTATTGCGGTATGCGCTGCGACGCTTGCGACAGCGACGGCAGTATCGGTTAGTGGATTGATTGGTTTTGTTGGAATTGTTGTCCCACACATCATTAAGCGTTTAACTAAGAAAGCTACCAATAGAGCGCTATTGGCGATAGCACTCTTTGGAGCCGCTTTTCTAGTTCTGGCGGATTTAGGAGCTCGAACACTTATTTCTCCTGCTGAAATACCAATCGGAGTTATCACCGCTTTTATTGGCGCGCCATTCTTCCTTTTTATACTTAGAACTAGGAGTAAAAATCAATGATTAAAGTTGAGAACCTCTCAGTAAGTTACGGCGATAAAACTGTTCTTGATTCTATTTCTCTTGAAATCCCGACAGGTACTTGGACATCAATTATTGGTCCTAACGGCGCAGGAAAGACAACACTTCTCACTTCTTTGTTAGGAATGAATCCATATTCGGGTTCAATTAAATTTGGCGAGATTGAAGCGTTTAGAGATTTGAAAAGAAATATCGCTTATGTTCCGCAAAGACCGCAGGTTCCACTCGGAATGACAGTTCGGGAATATGTGACGCTCGGCCGAGCAAAGAGAGATGGCTGGGGAAGAGAGCGACGCGAAGGAAAAGCTCGGGTATATGCGACTTTAGAGGCGATGCAACTAATTGGTCTACAGGATCAACAGGTAACACGAATTTCTGGTGGAGAGTTGCAACGCGTGTTGATAGCGAGAGCCATTGTTCAAGAGCCCCAAATAATTCTCATGGATGAACCGACTAGCGCGCTAGACCTTCATCATCAAATTGCAACATTGAATCAGATTGAATTACTGAAAAAGGAGGGAATAACAGTTCTATCCACGATGCACGACATAACCCTGGGCGCGATGTACGCAGAACGAATCATTTTGATGCGCGAAGGCAGAGTTCTACTTGATGGAAATGCCTCATCTGTTATCCACTCCGAAGAATTGAAAAGCGCCTTTGATCATGGAATAAGCGTCCATACACTTGAAGACGGCCACACAGTCATAGTCGCAAATAAGATGCGAATTGAAGAGATTTAATGTTAACTCTCATTGGCGGCGGCGCAAGAAGTGGCAAGAGCTCATACGCCCTCTCGCTTGGAAATAGCGTAATTGACTCTGGCAAGCGTGCCTTATTCGTAGCAACAGCTGAAGCGGTCGATGATGAGATGGAGCAACGAATAGCAAAACATAAAGTAGAACGCCGCAGCGAATACGATTTAATCGAAGAACCGCGGGAACTAGCCAAAGTTCTGATCCAAGCTCGCGATTACGACATAGTGATAGTGGATTGTTTAACGCTCTGGCTTTCAAATCTGATGCTGGAAAATATTGAACCAGATTTTGAAGATGTTATTGAGGCTGGTAGGTCTATCAACTCCGCTGTAGTTTTTGTTACAAATGAGACCGGGGAAGGCATCGTGCCAATGCACCCAATTTCCAGAAAATTCAGAGATCTTTCGGGTCAGATGAATGTGGCTTTTGCAAAATATTGTGATCAAGTAGTTGCCATGAAATTTGGAATACCTATGGTTCTAAAAGGAATTACTGATGTTAAATGACCTGAAAGTTGCCCTCGCATTCTTAACTCGAATTCCAATCAATCACGGACCCCAGATCAGTTTGCGAAGAAGCGCTGCGTTATTTCCATTAGTAGGAGCGCTAATTGGTCTAATTGGTGGTTTAGTTTTTTACCTGTCTTCCGCGATTCTGCCGCCACTTGTTTCTGCATCTATCTCAATTTTAGTTACGGTAGCAATCACGGGGGCCTTTCATCTAGACGGGCTAGCAGATATTTGTGATGGGTTAATTGGTGGCTGGAATCGAGAAGAGAGGTTGAAGATTCTCAAAGATTCACGCCATGGAACCTATGGAGTAGCCGCAATCTCACTCCAGCTAATTCTGCAAGTCTGCCTTTTATCGGCGCTTTCACCGCGCGATGGCCTATTTACACTCATCGTTCTACATACCCTCTCAAGACTGGTTCCAATTTTTCTGATGCTAATTCCGGCGACATCTGGTCATGATGGAATGGGCGCAAGCGTCTCTCGAGAAATTGGAGCGAAGGAGCCAATTGTTGGATCGCTGATAACCGTTTTACTTATTGCGCCGATTATGGGGCTAAATTTTCTTCTTCTGAGCGCAATTCTCTTTTTAACTCTATCAATATTCGCACTCTGGGTTATTCGAAAAATTGGTGGCATGGTGGGCGATGCCTTTGGAGCAGGGGAACAAATCAGTGAAACGATGATTCTTTTCTTCTTCGTGGCACAGTTTGGAATAGTTGGAGAGATCCCATGGATAATTTAGTTGAATTTGAAGCCATTCTCTTTGATGTGGGAAACACACTAGTTGAACAGAGATTTTATGATTCTGATAAATCTAGAGCGTCACTCCTACCTGGTGTTGCCGAATTACTTCGCGCTCTAACGGGAAAATTTCGACTAGGCGTAGTTTCTAATTCCAAGGTTTTTGATTCAACTGATATTAAAAATAAATTAGAGGAATGTGGTATCGCGGATTATTTTGAAGTTTTTGTCTCAAGTCTTGACGTGGGTGAAGAAAAGCCCTCTCCTCTACCACTCAAAGTCGCCTTAGAAAAAATGAATATCAGTTGTGAAAAAGCTCTATATATAGGTGACAATGAAATTGATCGACTCGCTGCCGAAGCTGCTGGTATGGAATTCTTATTCACCTCAAAAGATATAAGAGAATCGTTTTCGGATTATGAATTTTCATTAAAATCTGCATGGCAACGGGGATTAGGAAAAAAAATTAGAAAATTTCCCGAAGTCGCCGTTGAAATCCGGTCACATATTGATGGCCGTGCTAAGCCCAAAGGTTCACTAGGACTCCTTGAGGAAATGGCTATTCAGATCTCAAACATAACTGGTGAAGCGCCGAAGATAGATCCCGCCGGGGCTGCAATCTTTATCGCAGATCACGGAGTAGCGGCCGATAATTCAGTAACGCCCTGGCCACAATCTATAACAGCACGCATGGCGGATTTGATTGTTGACGGGAATGCGGCAGTCTCAGTAATTGCACGAAATTCAGATGTCTATCTTGAGGTAATTAATTTAGGGACGGTTACGAAGACTCACTCAATTAATGTGCGGAATGAAACTATTTCAACTGGAACTTTAGATTTTCGACAGAAAGAAGCTATGTCTGAATCACAACTCAACCAGGCGCTTGAAGTCGGAGCCAAAACCGCAGAACGGCTAATAGCAGGAGGCTCAAGAAGCATCAGCATCGGCGAAGTAGGAATAGGCAACACGACTTCATCTGCGATCTTGATAGGTGTATTTTGTGGAGTATCGGCAGCTGAAGTTACAGGCAGAGGTTCCGGCATTCCAGACGAAGTTTTTAAATCAAAATTACTAGTTGTAGCGAACCAGATTGGTAAATTATCTTCAAAGGAAGACCCACTGAAAATCCTCCGTCATTTCGGAGGCTTTGAATTGGCAGCAATGGTTGGGTTGATTGTTAGGTCTGCAAGTCTAAACATTCCAGTTATTTTAGATGGAGTAACAACTCTCGCTTCCGCACTTGTTGCGGTTGCTATCAAACCTGAAGTCAGAAATTCGATGCTTTTAGGTCATCTCTCGTCTGAGCCAGCAAGCAAAATCGCTGCAGAAAATTTGAATCTAAAACCAATTCTCGACTTAGATCTTCGACTAGGTGAGGGAACGGGGGCAATTTTAAGTGTTCCGATCATTCGCGCCGCCTGCAGGCTCCATGCTGAGATGTCACCGCTATCTGATGTCGTTAACCTAGACTAATCATCATGGCGCTCACATTTGTTACCGGCGGAAGTCGAGGCTTGGGTAAAGAGGTGGCCAGCGCGCTTGCAAAACGCGGAGATAAAGTAGTGATTGTAGGGAAAGATAAAGATAGAGCTGCTGCTACCGCTAAAGAAATTGGTTGTGTTTTTGAAATAGTAGATTTAGAAAATCAATCTCAATCCCGTTTAACTGCAGATGCCATGCTCGGCAAATATGGAGTTCCAGATGTAGTTGTATTGGCTCATGGAGTTATGAGTGAGAAAATGGCAAAGACCTTAAGGACCACAGACAGTGAGTGGAACCGTGTCATGAATATCAACTTAAATTCCACGTTTACCTTGGTAAATGTATTTGGTTCAAAGATGGCAGAAGCAAGAAAGGGTCGCATCATTATTTTTTCGGCCTGTCTTGGAAGAATGTCAGGCCCTGGAAACGCTGGTGGATTAGCTCCGTATCGAATCTCTAAAGCAGGCGTCAATGCATTGGTCAGAAATCTAGCTCATGAAACTGGCCACGGAAGTCGTGGCTTTCTAGTCGATGCAATCTGTCCAAACCATAGCCGCACAGATATGGGCGGACCTGATGCGCCTCGTAGCGCAGCGGAGGGAGCCGAGACTGCTATCTGGTTGGCAACAAGAGAATTCTCTGCCGGCGATACAACAGGAGTTCTTTGGGAAGATCACGAAATAGTTCCTTGGTAGGAATCAAAGCAAGAATCAATCCGCCTAGTACGTTTTGAAAGAATAGACTTAGAACATGTTGATGCGCAAACTAGATTTTCGGGGTAAAAAATTTACTAAGTCTGAACTCAAACGCGCACTACCTCGTGGAAATTTTTCAATATCTGATGCGCTGAAAAAAATTGAACCAATTCTCCAACGCGTTGAAAAGGCTAGCGAAAGCGATCTTTTAGATATCTGCCAAGAGCTGGATGGAGTCCGACCACAGTCAATCCGGGTTAGCCGCGAGGCGCTAGATAAGGCGCTCAATAATCTAGACAAAGAAGTTCGGGCTGCCCTAGCGGAAAGTATCCGTCGGGTGAGGAAAGTTCATGCCGATCAATTACCTGAGTTGAAAGTAACTGAGGTTTCTGCGAGCGGAACTGTAACTCGAAAGTGGATTCCAGTAGATCGCGTTGGAACTTATGCACCGGGTGGGCTGGCAACTTACCCGAGTTCAGTAATCATGAATGTTGTACCGGCACAGATTGCGGGTGTCTCAAGTGTTGCAGTCGCATCTCCGCCACAGAAGAAAAATGGTGGATTACCTGATGAGATTGTTTTAGCTACATGTAGGTTACTTGATGTTGATGAAGTCTTTGCAATTGGTGGAGCACAAGCCGTTGCCATGTTTGCATATGGCGTGCCTGGATTATGCGAGAGCGTTGATATTGTGACTGGACCCGGAAATATTTATGTTGCCGCAGCAAAGCGCGCGCTACGTGGGTTAATTGGAATTGATTCAGAAGCTGGTCCGACTGAAATTATGGTCCTAGCTGATTCGAACGCAGATCCGATCCACGTCGCATCAGATCTAGTAAGCCAGGCCGAGCACGATGAACTCGCTGCAGCGATATTAGTAACCAACTCAGTTGAGTTAAGTAATAAAGTACAAGAAATTGTGGCGGAACGAGCAGCTTCTACCAAACATGCTAAACGCGTCCAAACTTCACTGAGCGCTGCACAATCTGGAATTGTTTTAGTTGATACGTTAGATGATGGATTTTCAGTTATTAATGCGTATGCGCCTGAGCATCTAGAATTATTGATAGAAAACGCCGAAAAACTCTCAAATAAAGTAAGAAATGCCGGCGCAATATTCCTCGGAACTTATTCGCCCGTTTCTTTGGGTGATTATGCGGCTGGATCGAATCACGTACTTCCGACCGGCGGATGCGCCTGTCACTCAAGCGCGTTATCAGTCAACACTTTTCTCAAGAATGTTTCCCAAATTGAGTACAGCAAGGAAGCGCTCGCAGAAATTGCGGCTCAGGTGGTCAAACTGGCGGAAGCCGAGAACCTGCCGGCTCACGGTGAGGCGATTACCGCACGATTTGAGTAGTACCTCCAGATGCCTATCTAGGGGGAATTTGGTAAGTTTTCACCCCTTAGGGCCATCGTCGTCCCACTGAAGTTACTCTGAAAAATCGAGATGGAGAACGATGGCACAGCAAGAACGACTATTCAGCGCTCTGCCGGAGCGAAGCGGTCTTTATGATCCTTCTTTCGAGCATGATGCCTGTGGCGTTGCCATGGTTGCAACCTTAAATAAAAAAGCAAGCCACGAAATTGTTCAGCAGGGACTTCAAGCTCTTCGTAACTTAAATCATCGCGGCGCCTCGGGGGCCGAGCCAAACAGCGGAGATGGCGCCGGAATCATGGTGCGAATCCCCGATGAATTTCTCCGCGCAAATGTGAAATTTGAATTACCTCCTGTTGGAAGTTACGCCACGGGTATTGCTTTTGTTCCGAAAAATTATGGTGATTTATCCGGTCTTGAAAAGTTCGCAACCGAGGAAGGTCTCAAAGTTCTCGGCTGGCGAGATGTGCCGGTTGATTCCTCAAGCTTGGGCGATACAGCACTTTCGGTTATGCCTGATTTCAAACAAATCTTTCTCTCAAGTATCTCCAAAGAAAGCGGAATCGAATTAGATCGCCGAGTTTTTGTATTTAGAAAGCGCGTTGAACATTCTCTGCCGATTTATTTTGCGGGTTTATCGACTCGCACTCTGGTCTATAAAGGAATGTTGACTACCTATCAACTCTCTGAATTCTTTATTGACTTGAATGATCCAGCCTTCGCCTCGCCTTTCGCTCTCGTTCACTCGAGATTTTCTACTAATACATTTCCATCTTGGCCATTAGCTCATCCCTATCGATATATCGCACACAATGGTGAAATTAATACGCTAAAGGGAAATAGAAATTGGATGGCAGCGCGAGAGGCTCTATTAGAGAGTAATTTAATTCCCGGCGATATCAAACGATTATTTCCAATCGTAAATCCACAAGGTAGCGATTCATCTTCATTTGATGAAGTTCTTGAATTGCTTTACTTGGGAGGTCGGTCACTTCCACATGCAGTCTTGATGATGATTCCAGAAGCTTGGGAAAAGAACTCCACCATGACGCAGGAACGAAGAGACTTTTATCGGTTCCATGCCTCATTGATGGAGCCGTGGGATGGACCAGCCTGTATAACGTTTAGCGATGGCCAATACATCGGTGCAGTTTTAGATAGAAATGGTTTGCGCCCAAGTCGATTCTGGGTAACCGATGATGGTCTAGTAGTTCTTGCTAGCGAAGTTGGAGTTCTAGATATCGCGCCGGACCGAGTTATTCGAAAGGGCCGATTACAGCCCGGGAAAATGTTCTTGGTCGACCTTGAAGCAGGACGAGTAATTGAAGATGACGAAATTAAGGATGAATTAGCAAGCGCGGCTCCGTATGGCCAGTGGCTCAATGATGGCCTCGTAGATCTCAAGGATATTCCGACGAGAGAACATATTTTTTATCCTCACTCCTCAGTGCTTAGACGTCAAAGAGCTTTTGGATACACCGAAGAAGAGATTCGTCTAATCATCTCTCCAATGGCGCGATCTGGCGCAGAGCCGATCGGTTCGATGGGAACTGATACACCGGTTGCGGTTCTCTCTGAAAAACCAAGATTGCTCTTTGATTACTTCAGTCAAATTTTTGCTCAAGTTACCAATCCACCACTCGATGCAATTCGAGAGGAACTAGTAACGTCTTTAGGCGGCTCAATCGGACCGGAGCACAATCTTCTTGATCCCGGCCCAGAATCCTGCCGTCAAATCACTCTTGATTTTCCAGTGATTGATAATGATCAGTTAGCAAAAATTATTCACATAAATGCAGACGGAAATCATCCGGGTTTAACTGCCTACAAAGTAAAGGGTCTATTCCCGATTGCCGAAGGTGGCGAAGGCTTAAAAAACCGTATTGAAGAAATTAGAAGTGAAGTTTCGCAAGCAATAAAGGATGGCGCCCACATAATTGTTCTCTCCGATCGCGATGGTGACGCAGAAAATGCTCCGATTCCTTCATTGTTGTTAACTGCCGCAGTTCATCACCATTTAATTCGCGAGAAGACTCGAACCCAGGTTGGCTTAGTTGTCGAGTCCGGAGAAGTAAGAGAAGTCCATCACGTAGCGTTATTGGTTGGATATGGCGCAGCTGCGGTCAATCCATATCTCGCTATGGAGAGCGCTGAAGATCTTGTACTCCAAGGCGTACTCACCGATGTAACACCGGAAACCGCTGTCTATAACTTGATTAAATCACTTGGAAAAGGTGTTTTGAAAGTTATGTCAAAGATGGGAATTTCGACGATAGCTTCGTATACCGGCGCTCAAACTTTTGAAGCGCTTGGCTTATCACAAGAGCTAATTGATGAATATTTCGCAGGAACCACCTCGAGATTAGGCGGAGTTGGTTTAGATGTAATTGCTGAAGAAACTATCAAACGCCATCACATCGCGTACCCACCTGGAGGCGAAATCCCAAACACTATGCGCCTACAAATTGGCGGCGAGTATCAATGGCGCCGAGATGGCGAGCCACATCTATTCGATCCAGAAACCGTGTTTGCGCTGCAACATGCCACCAGAGCAAAGCGCTATGACATATTCCGACGCTACACCTCTCGGGTTGATGAACAAGCCAAGTCGTTAATGACACTAAGAGGCTTATTTACCTTCAAAGAAGGGGTTCGTAAACCAATTCCAATTGATGAGGTTGAACCAATCAGCTCCATCGTAAAGAGATTTTCTACGGGAGCTATGTCATATGGATCCATTTCGCAAGAAGCTCACGAAACTTTAGCAATCGCGATGAATCGCCTCGGTGGTAAATCAAATACCGGAGAAGGTGGAGAAGATCCTGAGCGTTATACAAAGTTACCCAACGGAGATTCCAAACGCTCCTCTATAAAGCAAGTTGCTTCAGCGCGTTTTGGTGTCACCAGTGAGTATCTAGTAAACGCTGATGATCTCCAGATTAAGATGGCGCAAGGCGCAAAGCCTGGCGAAGGTGGACAGTTACCGGGTAACAAGGTTTATCCGTGGATAGCGAAAACACGCCACTCAACACCCGGAGTTGGATTGATATCGCCACCTCCTCATCACGACATCTACTCAATTGAAGATCTTGCCCAATTAATTCATGATCTAAAGAATTCGAATCGTGACGCAAGAATCCACGTTAAATTAGTGGCACAGGTCGGAGTTGGAACTGTTGCTGCTGGCGTAAGTAAGGCGCACGCTGACGTTGTATTGATCTCTGGCCATGATGGCGGAACCGGAGCCTCACCTCTAACTTCACTTAAGCATGCTGGCGCGCCATGGGAGTTGGGATTAGCTGAAACGCAACAGACTCTAATTCTCAACGGACTTCGTGATCGAATCGTTGTCCAGACTGACGGTCAGATGAAGACTGGCAGAGATGTAGTTATCGCCGCTCTATTGGGAGCCGAAGAGTATGGCTTCGCGACTGCGCCACTGGTTGTATCTGGCTGCGTGATGATGCGCGTCTGCCACCTAGACACCTGTCCGGTAGGCGTTGCAACTCAGAATCCAGAATTGCGAAAGCGATTCACTGGAAAACCCGAATTTGTTGAAACATTCTTTGAATACATCGCAGAGGAAGTTCGCGAATGGCTCGCCAAGCTTGGCTTCCGCTCGCTAGATGAAGCTATCGGCCAGGTCGAGTTACTTGATACTAAGAAAGCGATTGATCACTGGAAAGCCTCTGGATTAGATCTTTCCCCAATCTTAGAATTCCCAAGCCAGAGTAAATTCCCAGCGCGCAAGCGAGAGATTACTCAAGATCATGGTTTAGCTGGCGCTCTGGATTTTGAGCTTCTGGAATTAGCAAAGCCTGCTCTTGAATCAGGTAAGCACACAACAATTTCAATGCCTATCACAAATAGAAATCGAACAGTAGGAACGATACTTGGTTCTGAAATCACAAAACGATACGGGGGCGAAGGTCTACCAGAAGACACAATTGAAGTCACGCTACATGGCTCTGCCGGTCAATCTTTAGGTGCATTTATTCCACGCGGCTTGACGATTCGCTTATATGGAGATGTAAATGATCACCTTGGAAAAGGAATCTCCGGCGGCAGATTAATTGTGCGACCAGATGAAAAAGCCAAGTTGGACTCTGAAAAGAACATAATCGCTGGAAATGTCGTCGGATACGGCGCAACTAGCGGCGAGATTTTTGTTAGAGGAATAGTAGGCGAGCGATTCTGCGTAAGAAATTCAGGCGCAACTGCGGTTGTTGAGGGGACCGGTGATCACGGCTGCGAGTACATGACTGGTGGAACTGTAGTAGTTCTAGGCAAAACTGGTAGAAATTTTGCTGCCGGAATGTCTGGCGGCGTTGCGTATTTACTAGATCTTGATTCACGATTGGTGAACACCGAATTAGTTGACCTACAGCCAGTCCCTGCTGAAGATAGTGAATTGCTGTTGGCAATTGTTTCTAAATTCTTCGCTGAAACTGGATCAAAAATTGCTGATTCTCTTATGAAAGATTGGCAGAAATCGCTAACACGATTTACTCGCGTAATGCCTCGAGATTATGCTCGAATCTTAAAAGTAATCTCTAGCGCAAAAAGTTCCGGTAAGTCCGTCGATTCCGCGATAATCGAGGTGCTCAATGGCTGATCCCAAAGGGTTCTTACGATTCGAACGCGAAACTCCGAAGCGCCGTCCGGTCGATGTACGAATTAAAGATTGGAAAGAGGTTTACGAAGAGCAAGAATTTGGTGCGCTACGAAATCAAGCTGGACGATGCATGGATTGCGGAATTCCTTTTTGTCACCAAGGCTGCCCGCTTGGAAATCTCATCCCGGAATGGAATGACCTGATCTGGCGTAATGAAAAGTTTGAAGCAATCAATCGTCTCCATGCCACAAACAATTTTCCAGAATTCACGGGACGACTCTGCCCTGCTCCATGTGAAACAGCTTGCGTATTAGGCATTAACCAAGACCCGGTAACTATCAAACAGATTGAATTGCGGACAATAGAAGAGGCATTCCAATCTGGGACCGTCCGCCCACTACAACCAGATCGAATAACAGGAAAGACCGTTGCGGTAATCGGTTCCGGCCCAGCCGGCTTAGCAGCTGCTCAACAACTTACAAGAGCCGGTCATACTGTCGTCGTATATGAGCGAGCAGACAAAATCGGTGGATTGCTTAGATATGGAATTCCTGAATTCAAAATGGAGAAATCTATTCTAGATCGACGTCTTAATCAGATGAAGCAGGAAGGCACCCAATTCCGGCCAGGCGTAAACGTCGGAGTTGATTTAACTGCAATTGATTTGAAGACTCGATACGACGCGGTTGTTATTGCTGTCGGCGCTACACAAGCTCGCGAATTAAATATTCCAGGAAGAGATGCAAAAGGTGTTTATCAATCTATGGAGTATCTACCTTGGGGAAATAAGCAGGCGCTCGGCGAGTTAAAGGAAGAACCGAAAATCTCAGCAAAAGGTAAACGCGTAATCATTTTGGGCGGTGGCGACACTGGCGCTGATTGTTTAGGTACAGCAATTCGCCAAGGCGCAGCCGAAATTACTCAAATTGAAATCTTGCCTAGACCTACAGATGAAAGACCGTCATCTCAACCATGGCCGACATATCCTGCTGTATATCGAGTAAGTAGCGCCCATGAAGAAGCGGGAGAACGCCTCTATTCCATTTCAACTCAGGAATTTATAAAGAACTCCGAAGGTAATTTAATTGGATTGAAAATTGTTGAGACAAAATACGAGAACGGTAAGTTTGAACCAGTACCTGGAACCGAACGCGTGCTTGATGCTGATATGGTCTTACTAGCACTTGGGTTTACTGGTCCCGAGCAGAACAAATTGGTTACGGAACTTGAATTAGCTCTAGATGAACGCGGCGCTATCAAACGAGATAAGGATTTCGCCACCAATATAGAGAATGTATATGT
>JAGWYB010000029.1 GCA_018969585.1 Actinomycetales bacterium
GGAGATTGTGAGATGCCATTTTGGATGGGATTTCATCCGTGGTTTCCGCGCGAATTAGAACGGGGCGGAGCGGTAGAGATTGATTTTCATCCAGGAAAGATGTTAGAGCGCGGGAATGATTATTTACCTACCGGAAAATTAATTACTCCAACATCGCCGCCCTGGGATGATGCATTTACGCAAGTTCGTGGAACACCGACGGTGTATTGGGAAGATGCGTTACAAATTAAGATTGAATCTGATGCGCCGTATTGGGTGGTCTATGACCAAGACTCTGACGGGGTCTGTGTCGAACCCCAGACCGCTCCGCCTGATGCAGCAAATTTGGGAATTTCCAGCGATACTTACCTAGAAGCACTATTTGTATTTGAGGAGACCTAGCTCTCTACGATTCTTTTCATTTGTGGCCACAAATATTTGTCTAGGTATCTTGCTCCGTAAGGTGAAAGATGCCCACCATATGTGTAGAAATCATGGCCATCCCTCGCGATAACACATTGTTTTTGTGAACACAAGTAATCTGAGGGATTAAAAAATATTAGGTCCCGTCCCAAAGTATTCTTTACGCCTAGTTTAATCAGGAAATCTATGTCAGTTCGCGGACGAGTTCGGTTTGAATTACCCGGCGCGAAAAAAAATGCTCTGCGAGAAGAAAAATTATCTCCACCAGGAGGAGGCAATATCACAACCGTTGGGATTAACGAATCACCTAATTCACTTATCAATTTCCCTAGCCCAATATTTACAGTATCCGAATATCCAAAAGAAGAGGCAAGCACAACTAATTTAGGTCTAATTTGCAAGATTCTTTTGATTGAGTCAGATTGCCACCTACCACAATCATCATTAGGGCGTGAAGAAAAATGAGTTGGCGGGCAGGCGTTTCGAGTATAGCTTTCTAACTTGTAGCCATTGCTCCGCGAGAATTCGATTATAGAATTTCCGATTGCCCATGCCATGGAATCTCCAAGCAATACGATTGTATCTTTGCCGGATTCATTCCAAACACAGAACATTTTCTTTTGAGTATTGACATCACAATTCTCACGCATAATTAAGTGGCTATTAAGTGCCCATTCTTGGCCCCAACCCTTTTGAACTCCAAAAAGGGCAAATATGGAAACTAAGGCACCCGTAAATTGTCTAACGACAAAAAAACGAATAACACGAAAATTTGATTTGGAAGCAAATCGAGATAAGTTTCTACGCTCGATTAGGTTAAATGAGAGGACCGATAAAATCGTTGTAAATAAACTTGCTAAAAGTACTTTGATTGAGTAGTTATTTGGAAATATCACATTCAGAATTACCCACACAGGCCAATGCCATAAATATATTGAATATGAATAGTCCCCAATTAGCCGAAAAACTCGGAAAATATAGAAATGGGTTTTTGTCGAATAAACACTCGATTGCGGTTCTAAGGTTAGGAGAATGATAAATGTGGCCAAGTTTGGAACAAGTAGTAGAAAAAGATTACTCTCAAAATTTAATTGAGAAAAAAAGCACCAGATCAGAAGAGATGTGGCCCCTATTCGTATCAGATCCACTCTCACGCTCGAGAAGCGTTGGCCAAGTTGTCTTTCTCTAAACAATAATGCTGCAAGAACACCAAGTACAAATTCCCATAATCTAGCTACTGTCGAAAAATAAATTTCGTTCTCGGGGAGACCAATTTCTCCAATCTTCCTAAAGTATATAGCCAGCATAGAAGCAATACAAAGAAACGATAAAAATAAAAATTTAAAATTGGAATACTTAATTCTTCGGGATATCAAAAGAAAGTAAATTACTGGAAATATTAAATAGAATTGTTCCTCGACCGAAAGTGACCAAGTATGTAAGAATGGATTCAGCCACCCTTCAGGTTGGAAATAGCTTCCGGAATATCGAGGAAGCGCATAGTTAGAGAGTCCAAACAGCGCAAAAAGAGAAGTCTTTAAGATTTGTTGTTGCTCTCCTTGATTTGGTGAAATGAGCGCGATACTGAGGAATAAAGTAACAATGTAACATGCAAAAAAAGCAGGAAAAAGACGAATTATCCGTCGCTTGTAAAATGAAGCAACAAAGTGAAAAAAATCAACGCTTTTTCTTTTAAAAAGACTATGGGTAATTACGAATCCAGAAATCACAAAGAATACATCCACGCCAATAAAGCCATTTTTGACTGGCAATCCAAAGTGGTAGCAAATGACCATACAAACAGCTAAGGCCCTAAGGATTTGAATAGAACCAATTTTGGCATTGACCATATTATTCGGTGTACGGCCCTTCTCTCTTCATGCCCAATATTACCAATAAAAGTGATAGTTTCTCTAAATGATTGATCGGATTGTTTTAAGTAATCTAAATGAGATTGAGCAAAAGAGATTCCTTAAGCGAACAAGAGCGAGCCACAATCTCTTTGAAAAAGCTAAGTGTGTGATGCCTGGTGGTGTTCCGATGTCATGGATGACCAAATGGCCCGGAAAATACCCGTTATTTGTGGCTTCGGCGCAAGGTGCCCACTTCGTTGATGTGGATGGAAATGAATACATTGATCTCTGTCTTGGCGATACGGGTTCGATGACCGGACATTCGCCACAAGCAACAGTTGAGGCGATTTCCGCCCAATTAAAACGAGGAATGACGGCGATGTTGCCGACTGATGATGCAGTTGCTGTCTCATCGGAATTAGCTCGTCGTTTTGGATTGCCGTTATGGCAATTTACGGTCTCGGCGACGGACGCGAATCGACATGCAATTCGGTATTCCCGTCTCATTACGGGCAAGTCAAAGATTATTGTGATTGATCGGTGTTATCACGGATCGGTAGATGAAACTTTTGCAACCTTAGATGGTTCGGGAAAAACGGTTGTAAGAGAAGGAAATATCGGCGCGCCAGTCCCGCTTGATATGACGACTCGAGTTGTGGAATTCAATGATCTCGCGGGAATGGAAGCGGCATTGAAACATGGTGATGTCGCAGCAATCTTGATGGAACCTGCGATGACCAATGTTGGGATTGTGTTACCTGAATCTGGATATTTAGATGCGGTTGGAGAACTTTCGAAAAAATATGGAGCAATCTGGATTATTGATGAGACTCATACGATTTCGGTTGGACCTGGTGGAATGACCGCTGACTTGGGATTGAAACCAGATATGTTGACGATAGGTAAAGCAATTGGTGGCGGTATACCTACTGGAACATTTGGCATGACCCATGAGATTGCGTCACAGATAGCTAAGAAGACGGAACGTGAAGTGATTGATACTGGCGGAATTGGGGGAACGTTGGCTGGGAATGCTCTTTCCTTGGCTGCAATGCGCGCGACGTTGACCAACGTTTTAACTGAGAAGAACTTTAAGATGATGATCGAGTTGGGTAATCGCTGGTGCGATGGCGTGGAAGCGGCAATAAAGGAGTTTTCCTTGCCCTGGCACGTCAATCGCTTGGGCGCACGCGGTGAATATCTCTTCCAGGGCCATGCAGCGCGCACCGGTGGCGAAGCCGCTCGGGCGGGAGATTTCGAATTAGAACAATATATCCATCTTCGTTTATTGAATGATGGCTTCTTGCTGACGCCGTTTCACAACATGGCGCTGATGTCGCCATATACAACGCAAAAAGATGTGGATGCTCATACCGCAGCTTTCCGCGCAATGTGTCAGGAGTTAGTCAGTCTCTGAAGTTCTGAAGTGTTTAGTTCGACAATCGGCATCAACTCTGTGATTTGTTCGCGCTTTGTTGCCGAGGCTATTGGAGCTGACACTGTTTTCTGTTGTCGGAGCCAGGCAAGTGCGATTGCGGATACTGATGTGTTCTTCTCTTTAGCAATCTGATCAAGTTTTTCTAGCATGGTCCAGCCACGTTCATTCGCGTACGAAGTGGCGACGCCGGTGGCGCGGACTGATTCAACCGTAACGCCGGGGCGATATTTTCCAGATAAGAATCCCCGAGCGAGACCATAGTAAGGAATTTCGGAAAGGCCATTCTTTTCGACGGTATCACGCAACGTAGTTTCATAATCGCGATCCATGAGGTTGTACTGGTCTTGGCACGCGATGTATGAGGCAAGGTTGTTGGCTTTGGAGATATCGAGTGATTCTTGTAGCCGTTCAGAAGTGAAATTCGAGGCTGCGATGTATCGAACTTTTCCAGATTTAATGAGTGAATCAAAAGTACTCAAAGTCTCTTCGATCGGGGTATCGGAATCGTCTTGATGGGCGTAGTAAATATCGATGTAATCAGTCTGCAAGCGACGTAGCGAGTCATCACATGCGGCGATGATGTTGGAATTCTTAAGACCTGGGCGGGTATCAAGTTTCGCTACTTTTGTGGCGATGACCATTTCTTTACGATTACCGCGTCTTTTCATCCAATTTCCGATGATGGTTTCAGATTCTCCGCCCACGTGCCCCGGTGCCCATTGCGAATACATATCAGCAGTATCGATAAAGTTACCGCCGTTATCGAAGTAATAATTTAAGACGATCTCAGAGTTTGTTACATCAGCGCTAAAGCCAAAGACATTTCCGCCTAGACAGAGCGGATAAACATCGAGATTTGTTTTAGGAAGTGTAATCATCGCGCCATCGTATAGCGATAGAGAACATCCCGGCCCCATTCAGTGAAGCCTAATGATTGATATAAGTTAATCGCTCCGTGATTATCGGCATCAACATAGAGCATGGCGCTGAAGATTCCTTGATAACGCATATGACGTAACCCAGCAACGGTTACAGCTTTACCGATTCCTTTTCCAGATTGAGATGGATGAACGCCCATGATGTAAATCTCGCCAATTGGATCGTGGTCATGTTCTTCTTCTTGTGCTGAATGTTTATGGGTGTGGCCGCCATGGATCTTGGTCCAGCAAAAACCAGTCATGGCGCCTTTATCTTCGGCAATAAGGAAACCTTGGGGGTTAAACCAATTCTCGTGGGTGCGAATCTCGAGATCACGCAGGCTCCAATTTCCTTGCTCGGGATGGGCAGCGAATACTTGATTATTAAGTGCTATCCATTCCTCATTATCGATTCCAGGTAAAAAGTTTCTGATCTGAATATCTTTAGTGAGTTCGGGGATGGGGTCATTAAGTGAGCGGCGCATTTGAATGACGGTGCGAACTCGCGCGAAACCATTACTTTCTGCGATGTTTTTCGCTCCGGGGAGATCACCATGTGACCAGAGCCGGAGCGTTGTGCCAGCAGCGCTCTGTAACTCCTTTAGTAGCGCTTGTCCGATACCGTTCTTTCGATGTTCGGGATGCACTACTAATTCTGCGCTAGGACCTTCGACTTCGTCAGTGAGGTCTAAATGCGCATACCCAACAACGATATTTTCTTGGGTGGCGATGAAATGAGTATCAGCTTTATCTCCACCGTGACGCAGATGGAGCAATACATGTTCACTCACGGGAGGAACGCCATCATGATCTGTGGCGCGTGCGATGAGAGATAAGACCTGGCTCTGGTGTTCCGGGTTGAGATGAGTGAGCTGGGTGATCAAGAGAGTTGATCAGATAGCGCTTGATCTTTAGGGCTCGTGTTGAAGCGATAACCAACATTTCGAACCGTGCCGATAATCGCTTCGAATTCCGGACCAAGTTTGGAACGCAGGCGCCGGATATGTACATCAACAGTTCGGGTTCCACCAAAATAGTCGTAGCCCCAAATCTCTTGCAGTAATTGAGAGCGGGTGAAGACGCGACCAGGATGTTGCGCCATATATTTTAAGAGTTCGAATTCTTTATATGTGAGGTCAAGCGCGCGGCCTTTGATTTTTGCGGTGTAAGTCTTTTCATCGATCACGACATCGCCACTCTTAATTTCACCGGATGTGGGATCAGCGGCTATACGAAGTGCTTGAATCTTTCCAATTGCGACTCGAATACGAGCATCAATTTCTGCGGGGCCGGCCGTATCAAGAATGACATCATCAAATCCCCAATCCGCGGTTGTGGCAGAAAGCCCACCTTCGGTTGTGATGAGAATTAACGGACAACCAATACCGGTAGCTGTGATTAATTTCGTCAGTGATTTCGCGGCTGGTAAATCGCGGCGCGCATCAACAAATAAACAATCCACTTCAGGAATATCTACTAAAACCGAGCCAATAGCAGGCAAGATGCGAACTTGATGCTGAAGCAAACCGAGTGCAGGTAGAACTTCTGCGCTGGCTCCAGTCGTATTCGTCAAAAGTAGAATGCGTGCCATAAGGGTGAAAGAATAGCCGCGTGGATAATTACCTTCCAATTCTCATTGTACTTACGCTCGCGAGCGCTTATGGCTTTTGGTACCAACGTAGCCGGGGCACAGTAAAGGTAAAGAGCTCCACTAAGACCGCAATAACTCCATCAGATATTGGTGGTGAATTGGGATCTCGAGTCACGCTAGTGCAATTTTCATCAACTTTTTGTACTCCATGTCGAGCAACTCGCGCTCTATTAACCGATATCACTGCAGATCTTGATGATGTCAAACATATTGATATCGATGCCGAGAAAAATTTGGATCTGGTGCGCAGGTTAGATATTCGCTCCACACCCACGACTTTGGTTATTGATAAATCAGGAGTCGAAGTTGGTCGCGCTGTCGGTGCGCCGAAGCGGGCTGAGGTGCTGGCCACACTTTCAGCGATTAAATAATTGCAAATCATTCGCAACTCGCTTCAACCGCAGCTTCCATTTATTCTTACTTCCATGTTTGGTACCGGGCTCCAGCTATTCACAAAGCGGCGTGTGATTGATTTCTGCCGTTTCGCTGGCCAGCTCTGTCGTGCATAGTTGTTGATTTTTAATCCAACTAACTGCCCACCAACTAGTTTCTAAAGGAATAGACATGACAATCACCCAAGTTTTGAAATTTGATACAAAGTGCGATGTAAAACTTATTGATGCACGCGGCCCACGATTTGGCGCGATATTAACCGCTATTGTGCTTGCTGCAATTCTTGCTTCTGCTTCACTCCCACTTCTGATCTGGCAACTCTCAGTCTTTGCAATCGGAGCTTTTGTTGGACCACAAGCAACTCCATATGCTTGGATTTATCGCACGTTTGTGAAACCACGACTTCGAGGCGATGTCCCAACTGAAGATACTCGTCCGCCACAGTTTGCCCAGGTGGTTGGATTCCTCTTCGCGTTAACGGCAACAGTTGCTCTAATTCTTGAAGCATCCTTAGTTTTCGACGTTGCGATCGGTTTTGCGCTGGCAGCAGCGTTCTTAAATGCTGCTTTTAACTTCTGCCTTGGATGCGAGATGTATCTCTTGATTGCTCGCGCTCAAGGCGCGGTTTCTCAGCGTAAGAATCGTGAGGATTCCTATAACCTACCTAGCCTCTAGAATTAGGGAGTGTCCAAGAAGAACGAATTACGCGATAAAGGCTTACGTCTAACGCCCCAACGCGAACTCGTGTTGCAAGCAGTCCGCGAACTTGGTCATGCAACTCCAGAAGAAGTTGCCGAGAAAGTTCGCAAGTCGCATCCTGGAATCAACCTCTCGACGGTGTATCGCAATCTCGAGACCTTGGAAAATGTTGGCTTAGTTCAACATACCCATTTAGGGCATGGTGGAGCGACCTATCACGCTGCCGAAGAACTTACTCATCTTCATTTGGTTTGTGGCAAATGTGGATCGGTCGGAGATGCACCGATTGAGAGCGCTGCTTCATTCGTAGATAAATTGATTGATGATTACGGATTTAAGACAGATGTCACTCACTTTGCGATCTACGGGACCTGCGCCCAGTGCTCTGAAAAATCATGACCGCAGTTTTTGTCGAAGAAGGTTTAGATAAAGGCGCAATCTGGCACTTCGGTGAAGTTGCGAAAGAGCAACGCGCACTTGCTGACGGCAAAGCATGGGCTGATCTTTCTCATCGTTCGGTGATTGAAATATCCGGCGCCGATCGGTTGATGTGGCTTCATTCCCTGACTACACAACACCTTGAGTCGCTAGAACCTGGAGCGTGGAAAGAAGCGTTGATCTTGGATCCCCAAGGCCATGTTGAGCAACAACTCTTCTTAGTTGACGATGGCTCCTCAACTTTCATACATCTCGATCGGGTATCTGCCCCAGCTCTGCTGGATTATTTAGCGAAAATGAAATTTATGCTGCGAGTCGAGGTAAAGGATGTCTCTGAAAGTTTCGCGATTCTCAAAGCGCCTGGTAAAACTGATGACATTGGCGGGCCTTTCGCACTCGTCCCACGCGATGAATTAGCAGCCACAACCACCGCATTCGCAACAGCAAATCTCCAAGTCGGAATGTGGGCAATTGAAGCTGAACGCATCGCCCAAGGTCGAGCACGTATTGGTTTAGATACTGATCACAAATCAATTCCAAATGAACTTGGTTTACTGAATAAAGCGGTAAATATGAACAAAGGTTGTTACCGCGGCCAAGAAACAGTTGCGAAAGTATTTAATTTGGGCCATCCACCACGTCGCCTGGTTTTACTTCATCTTGATGGCAGCTCGGTTGATATTCCAAGCCATGGCGATCCAGTGGTGTATGAGGGTAAAGAGATTGGTTTTGTTGGTTCAGTCGAGCGCCATTATGAATTAGGACCGATCGCACTCGCGGTCATCAAGCGAATGACGCCCGCTGATGCAGTTCTGGAAGTCAAAGGCATCCTTGCTAACCAAGAGATTCTCGTACCGATAGATTAAATCCATGGAGTTCATCACAACGACAGCTTTGATTTTCACAACGCTCCTGATGTCGCTGGCGTTTATTGGTTATGCCGCACGTCAATGGCGTAAATTGAAACGAGGCGCGTAAATGGCTTTCCAAATCCCCGAAGGTCTGCATCCAGATCTCAATCCACTTGCCTGGATAGTTGGTACGTGGCGCGGAAAAGGCCATGGGGAATATCCGGGAATTGAAAATTTTCAATTTGCTCACGAAGTGACATTTAGCCATGATGGTCGACCATTTCTTACCTACTTCTCGCGTTCGTGGTTGATTGATGACAATAATGAAATTATCAAGACTGCAGCCTCAGAAACGGGATTCTGGCGCGT
>JAGWYB010000010.1 GCA_018969585.1 Actinomycetales bacterium
CTCTGATAAATGGAGCGCTAATGCCATCTAAGGTAAAGCCGCCCGCTACATGTAAAGGTTCGCCGGTAGCAATATATGAATCTATTTCAGCATCACTCATTTCTGAAAAATGAACTCGGGTTGAAGCAACGTCGCTAAATTCGATTTCGTTTGTTGTATCAATAATGCAATGTCCAGTATGAAGCACGCCAGATTTTCCACTTATGTTTCGAGCTCGCTTCCGTGCGAGTTCGGCAGTAAGTGGTTTTCCAAGCGATTCACCTTCGAACTCAAACGTGGAATCGCAACCAATTATCAAAGCTGGGAAATTAATCTCTTGGCGAACCGTATGCGCTTTAACGATAGAAAGTGCGATTACAAGTTCTTTTGGAGATAAATCTTGATACCTGGGATCTTCTTCATCTATTCCGCTAATTTTTATCTCAGGGTTCAGTCCAGCGCTTCGCAATAATCTTTCGCGCGAGGGCGAGGCTGAGGCCAGGATGATTCGAGGGAGCATTTGCCAGCGATTCTATCTGGGGTATCTTCATAACATGCCAGATCCGATTATTTGCCAATCGCACCTGGCAAGACTCTTGTCGCCAGTCGCAGAGAATCTCGGATTGGATATCGAGATATCCAAAACAGTATCCCGCCCACTTGGAATCAACTATGTCTCTATTTCAGCGGCAATTTCTCCTCATAAACAAATCGTCACTTATCGGGCTGCAGATCATTCACCTTATCGAGAGAGATTAATGTCGCGCCCAAGTACTTTACCTTCATCAATTCAAGAAGACCTACAATCTTTAGTGAATTCCAAATTATCTGAACTTCCATTTGGACAAACTTACACTTTTCGATTTACGCCAGAAAATGGACTAATTGATATCGAAAAAGGAATAACGGAGGAATCTTTATGGACCCTCGATGTAGCAAAGATTGGAATTTTTGAGAATGCAATTCGTGCGAGCCATGATTTACCACTAGGAGAGAGTTTAAGTTTGATTGAGGATTGGCGAACCTTGACCTTTGAGGCTAATCAAACCTTAGATATGAAAAGACCCTATCTTCACCTTTTCGCACATAATCCTCGATATCGAATTCATAAGTTCAGTTCACATTCTGGTTTTATGAGCGTAAGCGGAGATGGCGACCTAACAGAATCAATCTGCCATGCCATTGATTATCTAGAGGGAATTGTTAACGAGTAGTTCGGCCAAGCCCTCGAAATCTCCAGCCTGATTTTTCCCAGAGTTCGCGATCAAGAGCATTTCGGCCATCGATAATTACGGGTTCCTTAACTCTCTTCAAAATTGCAACCGGATCTAAGTCGCGGTATTCCTTCCATTCGGTTAAATGGAGAATACAACTGGCATCTTTTACGCACGTTTCGACGTTATCCACAAAAGTAAGTTGAGGTGAACGACGTTTCGCATTACCTAAAGCTTTCGGATCATGCACAGTTACAACTGCGCCGGCCGCTGCGATTTGTTCAGCGATATCAAGAGCCGGCGAATCTCTTACATCATCACTATCTGGCTTGAAAGCAGCTCCAAGTATTGCGATGCGCTTTCCCTTTAGATCACTTCCAATCTCTAACCGGACTAAATCGATAACTCGCTGTCTCGCTCGTTGATTTATCGAATCAATCTCTCTGAGGAATTCCAATGATTGTTTCGCGCCTAGCTCTTCGGACCTGGCCATAAATGCCCTAATGTCTTTAGGCAGACAACCGCCACCAAAGCCAATTCCGGCTTGCAAGAACTTTGAACCAATGCGAGGGTCGTAACCAATTGCTTTTGCGAGCACAGTTACGTCGCCACCGGCAACTTCACATATTTCAGCCATAGCATTTATGAAAGATATTTTGGTGGCTAGAAATGAGTTAGCTGCCACCTTTACTAATTCAGAGGTTGGCAGATCTGCTCGAATCCACGGAATTCCGGCTGCAATTAGTGATTCGTACACTTTACGTAATTTTGATTCTGCTTGATCGGAAGTAACTCCTACAACCAATCTATTGGGACGCAAGGTATCTTCGATCGCGAATCCTTCGCGGAGAAACTCTGGATTCCATGCTAGTTCTACGCTTGGATTTAATTCTGAAAGTCTTTTTGCAAGCCTTTCTGCCGTACCAACGGGAACCGTTGATTTTCCAACTATTAGCGAGTTTGTCTTTGCCACAGGGCCAATCATCTCGATTGCGCTATCGACAAATTGTAAATCTGCGGCTAACGAATCTTTTCTTTGTGGAGTTCCAACGCAAATAAAATGTATTTCACAATCTTTTGCATTTGAAAAATCATTAGTGAATTGAAGTCGACCGCCCTGTAGTTCTTCCTCAACTAATTCCTGTAATCCAGGTTCAAAAAAAGGAACGATGCCTTTTTTTAATGAGGAAACTTTTTCACTATCAATATCGATGCCGACAACGTCGAAACCGAGGGAGGAGAGCGCAGCAGCATGGGTCACACCGAGATAGCCTGTGCCAATCACAGATATCTTCATGACGTAACTGTACCTAGCCAGCTTGGCAGGGGTCATCAGCGGCGGTACGGGTATCGAATTTGTCTATTGGCTTGGGCGGCGCAGAAGAGTCGGGGCTCGCATATTCGACTAACGCTTCATCATTCTTAATCTTCTCAAATAGTTGTGGTGCTAGTTCTGGATCCCAGAGTACTGAAGCGGTTACTCCATTTTTATTGTAGTTGTAATACTTAAGTGGAATCGTCAAGGTTCTTACGCTGCTTGCTGAAAGATTACGGAGTTGTTTAGCGAGAGTTAGTAAGTCTCCTTGTGACAGTCCCGTATCGGTAGTAACGCTGGCAAGAGAAGAGTTTATGAAATCGATTAGTTTGATGGGGTTTAACAAAACTCCAGCGCTTGTGGCTTTTCTTAACATCGCGCCAGCAAATTCCTGTTGACGCTTCATTCTTCCAAGGTCTCCCAATCCATCAAAAGTTCGAGTTCGGACATACTTCAGTGAATCGATTCCATCTAAAACATGTCTGCCGGCGGGAAGAACCAAATGGCTCTTGGGATCATCTATGTCTTTTTTGGTGCATATTTCTACGCCACCTAACGCATCTACCATCCTGACAAAACCAACAAAGTTAATCTCTACATAGTGGTCTATTCGAAGTCCAGACATTTCCTCAAAAGTTTGTATGAGAAGCGGAGCGCCACCCCAGTTATAAGCCGAATTAATTTTTGAATAAGTACCAGGAATTTGATTTCCCGTATTTATGGAGGTGTGCGGCGGAATGTAAGCAAACGAATCTCTAGGGATTGAGATTATGGCGGCTTTATCTCGCTTCTTTGATATATGGACAAGCAGCATGGTGTCGGAACGTTTTCCGGCGGCAACTTTTGTGGTTCCGACTCGTAAACGTTTCGTTTCTGCTTTAGATAAACCTTCACGCGTATCGGAGCCAACAATTAGATAATTAACGGCCGATGAAGCTTTTTTGGGTCGATCCTTTAAATCTCCAAAGACATCGCTCTTAGGAATGGTTGCTGTGATGCGACCCAGTCCAATCCACGAAATAGCAGATAGCGCAACGATAGATATAGAAAGAATGGTTAAAAAACGGATTGCACGACCTGATTTCACGCGATAAGCGTAGTGAAGCGATAGCGTTTGACTGTTATGTTTGCTGCGAATTCGCCGAGTGAATCTGCCCACGGCTGGCCGGGCGTATCCGTAATCCTTACAGTCATCAATGAGGCGGCGCATCTGAAATCAGCCATCGCAGCAATATTTGAATCGGGTTATCCCGGCGAGATTGAAATTGCAATCGCGGTTGGTCCATCTAAAGATGGGACCTTAGAAATTGCAAAAGCGCTAACCGCAGATCCGCGGATTCGGGTTGTCGATAATCCATCGGGGCGAACTCCTGATGGATTAAATAGCGCAATCGCAGCAACAAAAAATGAAATTATTGTCAGAGTTGATGGACACTCGGAAATTTCTCCTGGATACATTCGCCGCGCGGTCGAGATTCTCCAAGAGACGGGAGCGGTAAATGTAGGCGGAGTTATGGCAGCCGAAGGCATCTCTGGATTCCAAAGAGCGGTCGCAATTGCTATGCGTTCCAAGATCGGAGTCGGTTCTGCGCGATTCCATACCGGGGGCAAATCTGGCAGCACCGATACTGTCTATCTGGGCGTATTTAAGCGAAGTGCAATTGAAGCAATCGGTGGATATGACTCGAGATTTACTAGAGCACAAGATTGGGAGATGAATTTTCGTTTACGGAAAGCCGGAGGCGTTATCTGGTTTGATCCTAATTTGAAAGTCACTTATCGTCCCAGAAAGAGCGCTAGGGAATTAGCTTCGCAATATTTCCAATATGGTCGTTGGCGACATGCAGTTCTTAGGCACCATAAAGGCTCAACAAATGCCAGATACCTTGCTCCTCCAACAAATTTAATTATTCATGCGATTTCCATTCCGCTTGCGTTATTTATCAATCCAGTATTTTGGCTTGCCCCATTGAGTTATTTGTCGATTATTACTTTGGCTTCATTTAAACTGGGAAGAAATTGGACTGAGAGAGTGCGGCTTCCGATTGTTCTGATAATAATGCATTTTTCCTGGGGATTTGGTTTCATCTCGTCACCACGCACTTTGATTTCCAAATAATTGTGCATTGCTCAGGTACCCTAATTAGTGTGAGGAAATTCTGTGCCATCATCTTGGCGTTTTTACTACTCTTAATTTCCGTACCTGCAAATTCCTCAGATCTAATCCCAAGAGAATTTCAATTTGAAGGCACTGGATATGGCCACGGAGTTGGTATGAGCCAGATAGGTGCGCGTGGCCTTGCACTTGAAGGTCGAAGTGCCGCCGAAATTTTGGCTTATTACTACCCAGGAACACAGCTCGCTCCATATCCAGACAACACATTGATAAGAGTTAATATTGCGAATCAAACCGCAACCGCCAACCTTTCATTAGAGAAAGGTTTAGGAAGTTTTTCGCTATTCCAGGGTGATATTCCTTTAACAGAAAATCCAGCCCCCTTCGGTCAATATGACGGGACGGTAAGCGCATCCTTTACAAATCTTGGAGGTCAAGTAATTCCTTTCTTAACTTCACCTACTGCGAAATTTGCTTCCATACCGGGCGATAAGGCTTGGACAATTAGATGGGATCCGCAGTCAGTAGTAGCGATGAAAAGTGGCGATAAGAGTGGTCGCTACAAATACGGTCAGATAACCATAAAGAGCGTTAGTACGCCGTTGACTTCATATCTTGCAGTAACGACAACTCTTCGACTACATGATGAGTATCTTTACGGGATAGGCGAGGTTCCATCATCTTGGCCGCCGGCCGCGTTAGAAGCGCAAGTCATAGCAGCTAGAACGTATGCCCTAAATAAATTATCGCGAGTACGAACTGAATGCGACTGCAATATTTATAGTACAACTGTCGATCAAAATTTTGTTGGATATTCCAAAGAGACAGAAGCTATTTACGGTGTGCGATGGCGTGATGCGGTAAACCGAACCTTCGTTGATGCAGATAACTCGCTCGTAATAGTTTTAAACGGAAAGCCCATAAATGCTTTCTATTTCTCATCTAGCGGTGGAAAGACCCAGAACATCAGAGAAGTCTGGGGATCTGAAGCCTCATACTTACAAGGAGTTCCTGATCCTTGGAGCCAAAATCCAAAGATCAATCCTCGTTATGCAGCATGGACCAGACTCGTACCCCAAGAAACAGTTGCTCAAGCATTTAAATTGCCTGATGTAATTCGTTTATCGTTTGACACAAAGACAACGACAGGAAGTATCTCTCAAGTCACTGCTTATTCACTTACCGGCTCTAGAAGTACGTTAACCGGCGAGATTTTTCGTTCTCGAGTAAATCTTCCCTCAACCTGGATTTTCGATCGAAATGAGTTAGCTCAAATACTCACCGGCAAAGTAAGAGTTTTAGAGCTGCAAGAAATTTTGGTGCCGCCAGGATTAGGTTAAATCGAGCCCATCTGGAGAAACTAATTGCTATGGAGCATGCTATTCAATCCGCCCCAATCTCCAGTCCTTGGTAAAAGTTCTAGAGCGCCATCAGTTGAATTGCGTCGAAATAGTGCACCATTAACTCCAGAAAGCTCTCTCGCTTTTACTATTTTTCCGTCAGGAAGTCTCACCTTAGAACCTGCAGTGACGTAAATCCCCGCTTCCACAACGCAATCGTCACCTAGAGAAATTCCGATTCCTGAATTTGCTCCAAGAAGCGTTTTCTTACCGATACTTATTACTTCTTTACCGCCGCCGCTAAGCGTTCCCATGATTGACGCTCCGCCACCTATATCTGAGCCTTCGCCCACAACCACTCCCGCAGATATGCGTCCTTCAACCATGGATGCTCCCAAGGTTCCGGCATTGAAATTAACGAATCCTTCGTGCATAACAGTTGTGCCACTCGCAAGGTGCGCCCCAAGTCTTACTCGATCGCCATCTGCAATACGAACGCCTTCTGGAATCACGTAATCAATCATTCGTGGGAATTTATCAACGCTAAAAACTGTGAAAGTAATTCCTTGCGCCTGATAAGTCTCTTTAACTTGCTGAAAATCTGGGACCGCAACCGGACCTTGAGAAGTCCATACAACATTGTTGAGAAGGCCGAAAATACCTTCCAAGGAAGCTCCGTGAGGCTTGATAATTCGGTGTGAAAGGAGATGCAATCGGAGATAAACATCTATCGCATCTACAGGCGCGGTTTCAAGATCTATTTCACGAGAAACCAATTCAGATTTAGTTGATCGAATTTCATCTACTTTCAACAACTTGGCTAAATCAGGAGCATTGTTCTTCTCTAATTTTCCAAGGCCAAGAACGCTGAAATAAACATCTAGGACTGAGCCATCTCTAGCTCGAGTAACGATTCCAAACCCAAATGCGCTTTTCATGCGCTAACGGTATCAAGTTCCGACAAGAAGATGTTTCTGCTTTAGAGTGCGCGTATGAAGATTGCTGTTTTCTGTGCATCCTCTACGACAGTTCCGGATTCCGCGAAGCAATTAGGTTTTGCATTAGGAGCAGAACTCGCTGCCAAAGGACACGAACTGGTTTGGGGTGGCGGCGCAATTTCGGTAATGGGAGAAGTTTCGCGAGGCGCCAGATCAAATAGCGGAAAAACTATCGGCGTCATACCTGAACTCTTGGTCGGCGTGGAATTTGTAGATAAAGAGGCGAGCGAAATACATATAGTTAAAGATATGCGAGAGCGCAAAGGTCTAATCGAGCAATTATCTGATGGTTTTATTGCCCTTCCTGGGGGCCTGGGAACGCTGGAAGAACTTTTTGAGATTTGGGTTGGTCGATATCTTGGCTTTCATCAGAAACCGATAGCGATACTTGATCCTCATGATGTTTATGATTCGCTGAGACTTGCGCTAACTGATTTGACTGATAAGAATTTTTTGAAGCCTGGCCAACAAGAACAAGTTCGATGGTGTAAATCAATCGATGAATCGTTAACGCACCTGGAATCAAGATGAGCATTGAAGAATTCCGCGTCTCGTTACGAATATCAGCACCTATTCAGGAAGTTTGGAATGAATTGGTTACTTGGAAGAATCAAGGAAACTGGATGGCTTTAACAAAAGTAACATCTTCGCATTTCGGTCCTAAGGATTCTGGTGTTGGAACAACTATCGAAGCATTTACTGGAATAGGTAAATTTGGAATCATTGACCAGATGAAAGTAATCGATTGGCAGCCGCCGACTTACTGCAAGGTTGATCACTATGGAAAATTCATCAAGGGAATTGGAATATTTAACTTGACGGAAGAAGACGATATAACTCGATTCGACTGGTTTGAAGAAATTAAGGCTCCACGAGCGTTATTAATCTTTATTAAGCCATTTATATTGATCGCTGTTTACGTTTCGCTGAGAAAATTCGCGCGCGGCTTTGTCCGAACCTAAATAATTCAGTTATTCCTTGTAACCTTGGGTAGTGGAAAAACGAACATTGGCTCAATTGATTGCCGCCCTGCCTGAAGAAGAGCGGGTCATCTTGATGCTTTATTTCGTCAAGAATCTTTCGATTGCTGAAATTGCAGCCAAGATTGGGGTCCCAGAACGCTCGGTGCGAACAGTTCTAGAATCCGGGCGATCCCGCCTGCGCTCCACACTCGATTTCCCCTCATCCGACTAAATAAGAGATAATTCGCCTCTTCGAGAAAGAGGTTCTGATGGCAGCCATGAAGCCCCGCACTGGCGATGGACCGATGGAAGTTACCAAGGAGGCAAGAAGTTTGGTGATGCGGATTCCGCTAGAAGGTGGCGGACGCTTAGTGGTAGAGCTCAATCAGGAAGAGGCGCGCAGTCTCGCTGATGTATTAAACGCAGCCATATCTCTAATTAAGAAGTGATTTCCGCGATCCCGCGACTGGGCTCCCGCAAAGTTAAGGGAACTCCGACGGATCAAGCGCTAATTGGCCTAACTCATATCGCAATTCCCGTTGCAGCCTCAAAGATCAAGATAGATAATAAATGGAGAAAGTTATTAGAACGCCATCTCTCTATCGACTTGGAAAAAGAAATAAGCGGCGCAAAAGAATTTAATAGCAAAATCGGTGAAATTATCGAAGTTAAATCGAACACTCATTCCATTAAGATTTTTCTGATTGGTGTCGGTGAAAATAAACTTATAGATCAAAGAAAACTTGGCGCAATACTCGGGCGAAGAATAAAAGGAAGTCCCATCAAACTTCTTTCGTTATGCCCACAAGATGAGCAACAGGCGATAGTGCATTTGAATGGTTTGGCGCTTTCTAACTATTCGTGGAACCTCAAATCGACCAAGAAAAGCGAACCAATCGAATTTTTAATCAGCGATGAGTTTAAGAGCGCTATAAATCGATCCGAGGTTTTGGTTGAAGCAACCTGGAAGGCAAGGGACCTGATTCACACTCCCTCAAATATTAAAACACCTAAATGGGTAGCCGATCAGGCGAAGAAAATGGCAAAAGAGAATCAACTTTCAATAAGAGTTAAATCTGGTCGAGAAATTGCCAAATTTGGAGGTCTGAAAGCAGTTGGTAATTCCAGTAAGAAAAATCCTCCTTGTTTTGTCGAAATAAGCTACAAACCAAAGAAAAGTGGATCGAAAGGTAAGCAGATTCCTCATGTGGTTCTAGTTGGAAAAGGAATTACCTTTGATACCGGTGGAGTTTCCCTTAAACGACCATACGACATGATGACCGCTATGAAGACTGATATGGCTGGAGCTGCTGCAGTACTGCTTGCAACTGTGGCTGCAGCTAAATTGAACTTAAACGTGAGAATTACGACGCTATTGATGTTGGCTGAAAATGCTCTTTCCGCAACATCGCAGCGGCCATCAGATGTGATTGAACATTTTGATGGAACCACAGTCGAAGTAATAAATACTGATGCTGAAGGAAGGCTAGTTCTTGCAGATGGATTGGCTTATGCAGATCTCAATTTGGCGCCAGACTACCTAATTGATGTGGCGACCTTAACTGGAGCAGCAACACTTGGATTAAGTCGACATTTTGCTGCCCTTTATACAAGAGACAATTTAATGGCTAAAAAATTCCATGAGATTGGCGAAGTTACCGGTGATCGAATCTGGCAGATGCCGTTAGTCGATGATTACGCGATTGCCCTCGAGAGCGATATCGCAGATTTGAATCACACTGCCGATAAGTATGACTTTGAAGCAGGTTCCGTAACCGCAGCGCTATTCCTGGAACGGTTCGCCGGAAATCGGCGTTGGTTCCATCTCGATATCGCCGGTCCGGCGCGCTCAGAATCAGATTCTGGAGAGAATCCCAAAGGTGGAACCGGATATGGTGTTCGCTTGCTTACGGAATGGATGGCACAACTTTGATCTCAGCATTCTCAGATCGTGGAGATATGCGCGCATACTCCAACTCGTATCTGCCAGAAAGTGAAATTATGCAGCGGGCTCGACAACGGGGAGTCGAAATTGCGGCATATGACACGGTGCCGGCGGTTGGTTCGTTACTTCGCTATCTAACTAGTCTCATCGGCGCTACCTCGATTGTTGAAGTTGGAACGGGATCTGGCGTAAGCGGACTCTGGATTATTCCTGCGATGAGTGAAAAAAGTTTATTTACTTCAATAGACCATGAAGTGGAAAATGCGCGATTAGCTCGACAAGCATTTGATGAAGCCGGTATCTCGCAATCTCGTTACCGATTAATCACAGGTAATAGCAGCGAGATTGTCGCCAAGCTTGCCGATAATTTATATGACATGTTTATTTTACGAAATGGTCGTGATCTCTACGAAAATGTTGAAAATGCACATCGGTCACTACGACCCGGAGGAATCATGGTTATTGACCGAGCCCTTGTGGGCGGGAAAGTTGCGGACCCAACGCAGCGTGATGAAGAGACCGTTTCTTTCAGAGATGCAGTTAAGTTAATTCGAGAGGCCCGTGAATTATGGTTGCCGACATTGCTTCCCGTCGGTGATGGAGTCTTAGTTGCCACAAAACTATCCCTCTCAGAATGATGAAATAGGATTAGAAAATGTTCGGAATCGGCGGCGGAGAGTTTCTCGGATTAGTCGTACTCGCACTTTTCTTAGTTGGCCCAGACAGATTACCTACAGCCGCAAAGGATTTTGCGAGATTGGTACACAAATTAAGAGGATTTACTTCTAACGCATCGACCGAGCTAAAACGCAATCTCGGGCCTGGTTTTGAGAATTTGGATGTAACTGATTTGACCCCGAAGAAAATAGCGAAAAAAGTTCTGGGAGATGCGCTCGAGGAAACTAAACCAGTTGTCTCAGAAGTAAGGAAGCGCAGTAAAGAGTTGAAGGATGTTGCAAAAATTGATCCGGATCTCCTATGACTCAGGAATTACGAGATAAGTTAGAAATTGCTCTTTCGAAAGTTTCCGACCCGGAACTTCACCGCCCAATTACCGAACTCGGAATGGTCGAATCGATTGAAATCGTTGGTGACATTGCCAAACTAACCATTCTCCTGACTATTTCGGGTTGCCCGATGCGCGATCGATTGCATCGAGATATTTCTGAAGCTTCTTTAACTGTTTCTGGAATCAAAGGCGTTGATATCAATTTCGGAGTAATGAATGAGCAACAGCGAGATCGCGTTAAGAGTCTGCTCCGCGGGGGCCGCGAGAAATTCATTCCCTTTGCTCAGCCTGATTCTCTTACTCGAGTTATCGCAATAGCTTCTGGAAAAGGTGGAGTCGGTAAGAGCAGCCTGACTGTAAACCTTGCTGTAGAGCTGGCAAAACGTGGGTTGAAAGTTGGCCTTCTCGACGGAGATGTTTATGGTCATTCGATTCCACGCGCTTTAGGTATTGAAGGTAAGCGCCCAACTGCAATTGATCAAACTTTTATCCCGATAGAGGCGCACGGAATCAAAACCGTATCTATAGAGATGTTTAAGCCAGATCGCGCAGACCCAGTTGCTTATCGAGGCCCACTACTTCATCGCGTTTTAGAACAACTACTTAGCGATGCATATTGGGGAGATTTAGATTATCTACTATTGGATTTACCACCTGGCACGGGTGATATTGCAATTTCTCTGGGACAACTAATTCCAAATTCTGAAATTATTGTTGTCACAACACCGCAAATTGCGGCTGCAGAAGTGGCGGAGAGAGCGGGAAGAATTGCCCACCAACTCAAACAGAGAATTATCGGCGTTATAGAGAATATGTCTGCCTATACGCCAAAAGACTCTAGTGTTCGAGTTGCACTTTTTGGCGAAGGCGGCGGCGAGGAAACTGCTAACCGACTCTCAATTCTGGTTGGTGCAGATGTGCCACTTCTAGGTTCAATTCCATTTGATCCAGAGTTAAGAATTGGCGGAGATTCAGGCGCTCCCATTGTCACGACTCTCCCCGAATCGGAATCCGCTCTGGCCATTGCCAGAATCGTTGATCAACTTGTAACCGGAAAACGCTCGTTACTCGGAGTTAAATTAGGGCTTAGTACCTGAGTTATTTTTTAAATCTTTAATCTCTTCCACCAGCTCTTTTCGCATTGCAACTAATTCGCGAACTAAATACTCCGTCACCGCAAGATTTCGTTCGTCGCGACTGCGATCTTCTTGTAACGTAACGCGATCTCGATCAGCCTGACGATTCTGAGCTAACAAGATTAGCGGAGCCGCATAAGAAGCCTGAAGCGATAAAAGTAAGGTTAGAAATATAAATGGATATTCATCAAATCTAAGATTTATCGGGCCCAAAGTATTCCAAAACACCCAGAAGAAGACGAAGATTGTCATATAGACAAGAAATCGCGCAGTTCCAATGAAGCGCGCAAAGGCTTCCGAAATTCGTCCAAAAGTCTCTGGATCATAATTTGGTCTGATGGGTCGCCGCGATTCTCTAGGCGTTGAGAGTCTGGACTTTTCGGTCATTTTCGCACCTCGCTTCGATTCTTAGATTCTGTTGTATTTCGCCAATTTTCAGGGAGTAAATGATCTAGAACGTCATCAACCGTAACAGCGCCAATTAATCGATCACTCTCATCTACAACCGGCAAGGCAATCAAATTGTAATTGGCTAGTTGCTTAACAACATCATTTAGACCAGTTTCTGGAGTTAACGAAGCCGACGCTGGCTCGAGAATTAATCCGAGTCGAAGCGCTGGTTGCTCTCTTAGTAATCGCTGCAGATGGACAATACCTAGCAACCTGCCAGTTGGTGTTTCAAGTGGCGAGCGACAAACAAAGACTTGAGCTGCAATCGCTGGGGCAAGCTCTTTTCGCCGCACTAAAGCGAGCGCGTCTGCAACTGTTGCGTCGGCATCAAGAATCACCGGATCAGTTGTCATCATTCCACCAGCTGAATAGTCTTCATAGGTCATCAACCGTCTGACATCTTCTGCGTCTGTTTCTTCCATGAGATTAAGCAATTCTTCGGCAGTCTCGCTTCCAACCTCTTTTAAAACATCCGCGGCATCATCTGGAGCCATTTCACCGAGAACGTCAGCAATTCGCTCTTCCTCGAGATTAGTAACCAGTTCAACGCGATCCGCGTCATCCATTTCTTCTAAAACATCGGCTAACTTGTCATCATCCAAACTTTTAGCCAATTCAGCTCGTTCGTCAATTTCAAGTTCACTTAACGCAGCAGCGACATCTTGAGCAGACATATCACTAATTTCTTCCGATGTTCTTGCCGGATTTGGAACTAATCTAGATTCGTATTCGACATCAGACCAATCAATTGTGCTCATTAAGCCTCTTCGCCAGCCACGCTCTTTTTTCTTCACGTGCGCCAAAGTGAGACGCCAGTCGCCGATGCTGGTTAACTCAATTCCTAAATCTTCAACAATTACGGGTTCACCAGTTTTTCGTAACAGGACTTCGCGGTCTAATAATTCTTCAAGTAAAGCCACTTCACCATGTTTTGGTTGAAAACGACGAATATTTAATGAGCCCGTCATGAGAAGACCGCTATCATCGATAGAAGTTACTCGAGTTGCTTGGATAAAAATTCTTCTACGTTGCGGAACTTGGACAACAAATCCAATTATTCTGGGATTAGCGCTCTTGCTTGGCTCAGTTGCTACCGCATCTCGGACTTTTCCAACGCGATCACCATTGGGATCGAATACCGGAGTACCCGCTAGCTTGGCGAGAAAAATTCTTGTTAATTGCTCGTTGCGCATCAGGCACCTCCATGAGAGAAGGCTATCCGATAGTACGTTTGCGCCGTGCGCGATAAAGACCACGCAAGAATTCCCATCGGCAGAGATTTAGGACTCTTGTCGTTGGTTGTGATCGGCATAGGAACTTCTGGTCCAGTTATCGCGCTGAGCTCGATGCCAATTATCGCCTTGATCTTCTGGCGAAATCTTGGTGGTTTCTTGTTAGTGGCCCCTTGGGCTGACTGGAAACAACTCTTTGGCAAACCTAATATGTGGCGCAGTGTCTTAATTGCAAGTGCTGCTGGCTTGGCCCTGGCGCTTCACTTTTTTGGATTCTTTCTAGCAATGAGATTGACCTCGGTCGCAACTGGAACAGCGCTGGCTGCGCTTCAACCAATTTTTGCTGCCTTTTTTGTACGAATTCTTGGCGGTCGTATTACTAGACGAGTATGGATAGGGATGATTGTCGCTTTCGTTGGTGTACTCGTGATCACCGGAGTTGATTTTCAAATATCTAAAGTAGCCTTTATTGGAGATCTAGTCGCGATTGGTTGTGCAGCATTAGCAGCTATTTACACCATCATCGGATCTCGAGTACGGGAAACCATGTCGACGGCGACCTATACGTCAATCGTTTATCTCACCTGTGTAATCTTTTCAATTTCAATATCGGTAATTGCAGGTGGGCAACTTTGGGGATTTCCAAAAGTAGAATGGCTTTACTTGATTGCTCTCATTATTGGTGCACAAATTATGGGGCACACTATTTTAAATTTCACGCTGAAAAGCGTCTCGCCAGTAATCGCATCCACAGTCGTATTCTTTGAAGTTCCGGTTAGCGCACTCCTTGCATTCTGGTGGATCGGACAACTACCACCACTCGGAACTATTCCTGGATTACTTCTTATTTTGCTCGGATGCGCTATTTTTTCGATACGACAGAACGAAAAGAAATAAAAACCGATAGCCTTTGCAAGTGATAATTGATCTTCATACACACTCAAATGCGAGCGACGGTACAGATTCGCCTTCACAGTTAATAGCCAATGCAATAGACGCTGGGATAGATATTTTGGCTTTAACCGATCATGACACGATCGCAGGATGGCAAGAGGCCGAAGCGGCCCTAGTAAGCCACCCCAAGGGAGCATCTTTAAAATTAGTTCTAGGTTCTGAGATTTCCTGCCAAGATCGAGATGGCACAAGCATTCATATGTTGGGGCTTCTATTTGATCCAAACTTCGAACCCTTAATGCAAGAGATGGAGAAAACTAGAGAAAACCGATTAACACGTATGGAACGGATCGTGGCGCGCCTAAATGAGTCCGGAATTGAAATTACGATGGCAGAGGTTTATTCACAGAAAAGAGACGATGCCACTTTAGGTCGGCCGCACCTTGCTGATGCTCTTGTGGCAAGAGGGCATATCGCTAATCGAGATGAAGCTTTTGCAACGTATTTGCATAACGGTTCAAAGTTTTACATCAATCACTACTCACCGTCACCAATAGATGCGATTCGACTCATAAAGGCCGCTGGTGGAGTTAGCATCATCGCCCATCCGCTCGCTTCTCGAAGCGGTAGAAAAGTCGAACCAGAGATTTTTACGGAGTTAATTGAGGCTGGGCTAGATGGAATTGAAGTTAATCATCGTGATAACGCAGAAGATGAGAAGAGCCTCCTTCTCGAAATAGCACGCCAACATAATTTGGTAGTAACAGGATCAAGCGACTATCACGGAACTGGAAAGATGAATCGATTGGCGGAATTCACCACCTCACCGGAAGAATGGGAACGCCTAGAATCAAGAGCTCGTGAGCGAAGGGTGATATCTAAATGAATGAGTTAACTGCTATCACATTCGGACTACAAGCCTTCGTAACTCTGCTTGTTATTCTCGATCCGCCAGGCGCTGCGCCGCTCTTTCTAAGTTTGATGGGATCGCGTCCGCGTAAAGTTCAAGTTCGGATGGCTTGGTTGGCTGCCACAACATCTCTATTGATAATTAGTATCTTTGCAATCTTTGGACAGTTCATTGTTGATTACTTGGATATTTCAATTGAAGCGCTTCAAGGTGCGGGTGGTCTCTTATTACTCTTAATCTCACTTGAACTCTTAAAGGGCATCGAACAAGAAAAGAGCACAAAGACTCAGAATGTGGCGCTCGTGCCGCTGGGTACACCACTTTTGGCCGGCCCGGGCGCGATTGTCACAATCATGCTCTTCTCCTCGCGAGTTGATAGTCCGGATTGGACATTAGCTCTTGCCTTAGCCGTACTTGGAGCACATCTTGTAATTGGTTTAACGTTGATGTTTTCAACTCGCATAATTGGACTAATCAAAGAGACTGGCGTCGCACTCCTTGCAAAAATTGCTGGATTGTTAACTGCGGCGATTGCATTTGAAATGTTAATGACTGGAATTAGAGGATTGATTTGATACACGACGGCTATTTTGTTCCAGATGGAATAGTCTGGAAGATTCACTCAGATCCTTCAATGGTTGTTGGGGGAATCAGGGCGCTCTTGGAACAAGCCCTTCATCCGGAAGCAATGGCGGGAGTAGCTGCGCACTCGAATTTTCGTGAAGATGCCTGGGGAAGGCTGCAGCGAACCGGAGATTATGTAGGCACGCTGACCTTTGGAACGCGCGAAGAAGCCGATCAATTATCTCGTCGAGTCCGCATGATTCATGAAAAACTAAAGCTCGATGACCCAAAACTATTGCTTTGGGTACACATGGCAATGGTTGATGCTTTTCTAGATACTGCAATGCGTTCCGGAATGAATCTAACGCTAGAGAACCAAAATGAGTATGTCGCGGAAATGGTGAAATTTGCTTCGTTAGTTGGCATTCCAGATTCGATGACACCCCGCGATGTCGATTCCACTAAACGCTATTTTGATGACATATTCCCCGAACTTTCCGCAAGTGATGATGCAAAACGTGCAGCACTTTTTATTGCTTTGCCACCACTACCGCCATTGTTGCGATTCGGCACTCCGATAGCACCAATCTGGGGCGGATTAACATCGCTAGCTGCGGCATCGCTTCCTAGATGGGCAAGGCGCCTTTATGGCTGGCCAACTCTCCCCGGAGATGAAATAGCGACGGATCTAGCGCTAAAAACTGCGCGCCTAACTCTTGGCACCTTACCTAAATCTTTTCGGGAGAGTCCACAACTCAAGGCTGCTCGCGCCCGCATGAAAGCCTCATGAAAATTATATTGATCGCAAATCTTGCCGGAGGCGTTGGAAAGACTACGCTGGCTCATTCAATTGCAACTGCGGCTAGCGAATACGGAAAGAAAACACTAGCGATAGATGCCGATCCTGATGCGTCGCTTACCTTTCTTGCAGGTATTGAGAATCCCCGATTGACTCTTGCGGAAGTTGCAAATGAGCCTGGAAAAAATGAAGCCGCTATTGTAAAAACAATTGATAGATTCTCACTAATTCCTAGCGCAAGTCGCCTAATTGAATTAGAAAGAATTAGCGATAAATTTAAAGAAGCAATCTCAGGCTATGAATTGGTAATTATTGATTCACCGAGCGGACCAAACCGAATACTTCCCCAACTTCTTAGTATTGCTGATCGAGTTCTTGCTCCGGTGGATGGATCGATGTTATCAATCAGGGGAGCCTTACATATTCGGCGATTCCTAGGATCTGAGAATAAGTTAAAGTTTGACCTAATCACGAATAAGAAAGTTAACGATTTAGGCCTTAATCAAATAAAGAGCGATTTAGAATTTGTTGAAACAGAGATTAGGTTTGATGAAAAGGTACACCTCGCACAATTTGCAAACCACTCGGTCTTGACCGCTTACCCGGATAGTGATTTTGCCTCAGATGTAAGGGAGCTTACTTACTCTTTACTCGAAGATTTTTCCCTTATTTAAAGGCCAGCGAATCCGACTCTACGCTCTGCGCTTTCACCAATCTCAACGGAACTGATTTTTGATGATGGAATTATGAATTGGCGACCTCGGATATCGGTCAGAACTAGCGGCTCTCCTTGGCTTATCGCTGCTTTAACCGTAGCCAATACTTCTTCGCGGTCGGCTGAAAGTTCAACCGTAATTTCGCGTACCTGATCGCTTACTGAAATTCGAACTTCACTTTTCGCCGAATCCGACTTACTGCTCTTTTTTGTAGTCATACCGATACCTTACTTGACTCACTTATTAAGTGGGAAACCAGATATGCCGCGCCACATCAAGCTCGTAACCAATGCACTGGCTTGCGATCGATCTATCTTTCCGCCCTTTTCGAGCCAATGGCGCGCCGAAATTTGGGCGCAACCGATAAGTCCAATTGCAAGAATCATCGCTTCATCTTTAGGTAAACCGGTATCCACCGAAATAACCGCGCTGACTGCAACAGCACAGTCGTAAGTCATTCGCTCTAACCGCTCTCTAACTTGCGGCTCTACGCTCATATCGCTCTCAAAAAGTAAGCGGAAGGCCTCACCTTCACCTTCAATGAAACCAAAATATGCATCAATGGTCGCCTTGACTCGATTTTTGTTTTCTCTAGTTGACGCGATTGCTTTTTGAATACTAAATACCAGCGAGTCAATGTGAAGATCTAAAACGGCAAGATACAAATCAAGCTTGGAAGGAAAATGTTGATAAAGAACTGGCTTACTTACATTAGCTCGCTCTGCGATCTCATCCATTGAAGCTGCGTGATAACCCGAAGCTGTGAAACTCTCTAAAGCGGCGCTGAGAAGTTGTGCACGGCGCTCATCCCGCGGAAGTCTTGAGCGACTCTCGTTTTTGACGTCGGTGGTGCTCATCACCCCCATATTAGGGGCTGGCTCGTCAATAGACTAGTTACAAAAGGTACGCTTAACCTCAAATGATTGATAAGAAACAGCGCATGCTCTTAGTACACGCACATCCAGACGACGAAACCATTAACAACGGCGTCACCATGGCTTATTACGCAGCAAAAGGCGTTCACGTAACTCTAGTTACTTGTACTCGCGGAGAAGAAGGTGAAATTCTCGTTCCCGAACTTGTTCACCTTGCGAGTGATAAAGAAGATAAATTAGGTGAACATAGAATTGGCGAACTCGCGGCTGCCATGCGTGAATTAGGAATAACCGACCATAGATTTCTCGGCGATGAGAAATCAAAGTGGCGCGATAGCGGCATGATGGGAACGCCACAGAATTCTCGACCTGATGTCTTCTGGAATGCTGATTTAGATTTAGTTGCTGGACATCTTTTAAAAGTAATTCTTGAAATCAAGCCCCACGTATTAATAACGTATGACGAAAATGGCGGATATGGCCACCCAGATCATATAAAGGCCCACCAGACCGCAATGCGTGCTGCTGAGATGGCGCGAGACTCGGGGTGGGTGATACCGAAAATTTATTGGAACACGATCCCAATCTCAGTAATCGAGGAAGGTATCGAGGCGCTAGCTGGCACCGGCTCTGATTTCTTTGGAGTAGAAAAAGCTGAAGATTTTCCATTCGCCGCTCAAGACGAATTAGTTACCACAGTAATAACTGCCGAAGATTATGTTCCAATGAAGATGGCGGCGATGAAAGCTCATCCCACTCAGATATCGGTCTCTGGACCATTCTTTGCGCTCTCAGACAATTTAGGCTTCAAAGTTTGGGGAAGAGAGTTCTATCGACTAGTACATGGCACGGCAACAGCCCCCTTTGATGAGAATGGACGCGAAATCGATCTATTCGCTGGCATAACAAGCGATGCTTCGTAACTTAATTAGTTTGCTCTTTGGAGCCGCAATCGGAATCTCCGGTGTCTTTCTGCATAATGCTTATCGCCCGGTGGGATTGATAGTTTCAGGTATTGCTCTAATTTTTGCGACTTACTTGCTTAAAGAGATGTATCGAACTCGCTCCAGTTTTCTTTTGTTTGCACTGGGTTGGCTCTTTATTGTCATAAGAGGAGCAAGTACAGGTAACGGTGGCGAGCTTTTAGTTGAAGGAAATAGCTACGGAACATTTTTATTACTCGGTGGAATTATCTGGCTTTTGATTGCTTTTGCTCGTTCACTAAAAATCGACTAACCAGCTCCATTCTTGGCCGTTAGCGGTGTCTTGTACAAGAACTCCGAATTTTTCTAACTGATCTCTTAATGAATCGCTTAAAGCAAAATCCTTGGCAGCGCGGGCTGCGATACGAGCTTCAAGCAATTTTGACGCTGCATCTGGAAGCGGTCGTGCCGGCCGGCTCGATAAAAGATCTAATCCCAACAAAGGCTCGAGTATTTCAAAGATAGCCCTTCTTTCACCAGCTCCAATTTCCAACCTTTCCAGGGCCCTAAGTTTTAACATGGCCTTGGGAGTATCAAGATCATTACAGAAATCACCCACAATAGAGTCAATAAATTCGGATACTTTTTCAGTCAAAATCGGTTCCGTTGTTAAAGTGGTTTTATAAGACTTTCTTAGTCGGGCAAGAAAGCTATGGGCGGCCTTTAATGAATCCCAAGATAGATCCATCTGACTGCGATAACGATTCTCCATAAAGCAGAAGCGCAGGGCTAACGAATCTATACCGCGCTCAATCAAATCTCTTATCAAAACAACGTTTCCAGAACTTTTCGACATCTTTCGACCTTCGAATAAAAGATGTTCGCCGTGCAACCAGAGTGAGACCGCTTCACCACCAACCATTGGATTTGACTGTGCTCTCTCATTTTCATGATGCGGAAATCTCAAATCTATTCCACCAATATGCAAATCAACATGATTATTCAAGTACTTCAATGACATCGCAGAACATTCAATATGCCATCCAGGAAAACCAGCGCCCCATGGCGTCTGCCAGATCATCTCTTTTCTATTTCCTGCTGCTTTCCAGAGCGCCCAATCTGCGTGAAATTTTTTCGCGCCCACTTCTTCGTATTCATATCGATGACCAGGCTTTAGCGCTTCCAGTTTATTGCCGCTTAAACCTCCATAGTCCACAGCTTTCTCTGCATCAAAGTAAATTGAACCATCGCTTCCTTGATAAGCCACTCCAATTTCTAGCAACTTCGTTATAAAGTCAATCATCAGCTCGATGCATTCGCTAGCGCGCGGATACGCGCGCGCTTTAGTTATCTCAAGTGCTGCACAATCATTGTGAAATCTTCTCTCGTAATCGCGGGCAATTTCAAAAGGATCACGTTTCTCGCTCTTTGATTGAGCAATCATTTTGTCCTCTTCAAAATCCTCGCTCATATGACCAACATCCGTAATGTTTTGCACAAGATCCACTTCAAATCCATTGAATTTCAAAGTTCGTGTAACAAGATCGGAAAGAAGAAAAGTTCTAAGGTTGCCAACATGAGCATCGCGATAAACCGTTGGGCCGCAGCAATAAATTCGAACCTGCTTGCCATCGCTAACCTTGACTGGCTGGATTTGGCGAGTCAGAGTGTCGTAGAGGTGAAGCTCTTTGCCCCCAGCGCGCTCCATATGCGTAGATTATGTACGATAGAGGCACCTGTCCTCGTTAGGAGTCGTTCGTGACCTATGTGATTGCACTTCCTTGTATCGATGTGAAAGACAAGTCTTGCATCGAGGAATGTCCCGTCGATTGCATATACGAGGGTGAGCGAATGCTCTACATCCAGCCTGATGAGTGCGTCGATTGTGGAGCCTGTGAACCAGTTTGTCCGGTTGAGGCGATTTACTACGAGGATGATGTCCCATCTCAATGGTCTGAGTACAAAGAAGTTAACTCTGAATTTTTCAATGAGTTAGGTTCTCCGGGCGGTGCGAGCAAAGTTGGGCCCACCGGGAAGGATCATCCAAAACTGCTTCAGATCGAGAAGAAGCCGGAGTAGGACGAGAGTAAATCTGTCTAACTCATTTAAGCTTCCAGATTTCCCTTGGGACACCCTCGCGCCCTTCGGTGTTCGAGCGCGTGAATACAAATCTGGCGCAATTGATCTCTCTCAAGGAACTCCGGTAGACCCAACACCAGATTTCATTCAACGAGAGTTACAAAATCATTCGAATTCTCCGGGATATCCCGTGACGGCTGGAACTAACGAACTTAGAAACGCAATTGAAAATTACACTCGGAATCGATTAGGCGCATCCGGAAAGTTCGACGTGTTGCCAACAATTGGCTCCAAAGAGATGGTGGCGCTTTTCCCTACTCTCATTGGAGCAAAACGGATCTTGATTCCTAAAGTTGCTTATCCGACATATCTTGTAAGCGGAATTTTCGGTGGAGCCGAGGTAAAAGAAGTTGATTTAGACCCAAGTAGTTGGCCTACAGGTGTAGATCTTGTTTGGATAAATAATCCTTCAAATCCGACCGGAAGAGTCCATACTCCAGCTGAGCTAGATGCGGTTATAAATTGGTCGAGAGCAAACCGAGTCGTAATCGCAAGCGATGAGTGCTACCTACCATTTCCTGATGGTGATCAATCTGAATCAATCTTAAAGCGAGCAGCTGGAGATAATTCGAGAATACTTGCCCTGCATTCCCTATCCAAGAGATCAAATTTGGCAGGTTATCGCGCTGCCTTCATTGCTGGTGATTCAGAATTGATTCGAAAACTTCTCGAAATCCGAAAGCATCTAGGAATGATGTTGCCATTACCGATTCAGCGAGCAATGACGGTAGCGCTTCAAGATGAAATACATGTTGAAAAACAGGCAGATATCTACAGAAATCGCCGTCGAATTCTCGTTCCTGCTTTAACAAAACTCGGCTTTCGAATTGAACATTCGCAAGCCGGCCTTTATATCTGGTGCACTCGAAATGAGAGCGATTGGGAGACAGTAGCTTGGTTCGCAGACCTCGGAATACTCGTAACCCCAGGCAGTTTTTATGGAAGCGCAGGTTCCAAGTTTGTTCGAATTGCATTAACGGCTACCGATACCCAAATCACTGAAGTTGCTCAAAGGATAGGCGCTTGAAATCACCAATTGAAAAAGCGATTCTTCTGGTTGGTGGAAAAGGGACGCGATTAGCACCGCTCACCAATTCAACTCCAAAGCCCATGTTAAGACTTGCGGGCGCCCCGGTAACCGAACACCAGATTCGCAAGGCGCGAGATGCTGGAGTTAAGGAAATTGTTCTTGCCACTTCATATCTAGCTGAGGTTTTTCAACCGTATTTTGGAGATGGCGAAAAGTTTGGGGTCTCAATTAAATACGCTGTTGAGAGCGAGCCACTCGGGACCGGAGGTGCGATAGCAAACGCCGCTAAGGAACTCTCCCTACGTCCCGGTGAATCCATATTTATTTTCAATGGTGATGTTTTAAGTGAGCATAATCTGGTAGCTCAAAGTCAATTGCATCAAAATCTAGAAGCCGATGTCACGCTTCATTTACTTGAAGTCGCAGATGCCAGACCGTACGGTTGCGTTCCTCTTAGTCCCGAGGGGCGCGTACTTGAATTCCTTGAAAAGATGCCGGAACCTAAGGCCAAGACGATTAACGCAGGTTGTTACATATTCAAATCAGAAATGCTGAATCAATTGCCATATGGCAAAGTGGTCAGTATCGAACGTGACTCATTTCCAAATTGGCTAGATTCCGGATACCGAATCTATGGATATCTCGATTCCAGTTATTGGATTGATATGGGAACCCCAGATGCCATGGTGAGAGCTTCACGGGATCTAGTCCGACGCCATTACGGCGCTTCCTTGATTGCGCCATCTGCCAAAATCCATCAGAGTGCAGTAATCGATGGCGGAAGTTTTATCGAAAGCGACACCTCGATCGATAGTGATGTAAGGATTTCTGGCTCGATTGTGGCTCAAGGTGCAGTTATTGAAAGCGGCGCAATTATTGAAAATAGCTACATTGCTGCCGATTCTCGTGTGAAAACAGGTTCAAATCTCCGTGAGAGTATTCACGGTTTTTAGTCTTTTTTCCCCTTTCCTAACTTGACTTAGGGGGAATAACACGAGTGTAATTCTCTCCATCGCGCCGACCGCGGGGTCGGCCCCTCTAGTGGGAGTCCATAACATGGCTGATGCTCGACGTAATGAGCAGAACTACGAATCAGGTCCAAGCATCCAATTAGGCAATGGCGAGGTAGTTGAACTTTCCTGGCAGGAGCGTGCGCTCTGCGCCCAGACTGATCCAGAAGCTTTCTTCCCTGAAAAGGGTGGTTCAACTCGTGAAGCGAAGCGAGTCTGCCTGGCATGTGAAGTTCGCCAAGAGTGTCTTGAATATGCACTTGCTCACGATGAAAGATTCGGAATCTGGGGCGGACTCTCAGAACGCGAACGTCGTCGTCTAAAGCGTCGACCTGCGTAATCCCAAAATTTAATTTAATCGAGGCGAGGCGGTGCAATGCCGACTTCTAAATCCGGAATTACTTCGAACTCACTGCGCTCGCGCCATCATGTAAACGCAATTCTTGTCGTTCATAATGGAGCGGAGTGGCTGCCAGAAGTTGTCGTTGCGCTAACCTCGCAGAAACACCAAATTGATAATTTGATTGCAGTAGATACTGGATCTACAGATAAGTCGCTCCAATATTTAAAGAAAGCTGGAATCAAATATCTACAGGCGCCATCAGACACCGGCTTTGGCGCAGCAATTCATCTCGCTTTGGAAAGTTCTCTGATTGAGAATGGGAAATCAGATCAACAAGAATGGCTCTGGTTTCTACATGACGATTGCGCTCCGAAAGCGGATGCACTTCTCGAACTCTTAGCGGCGGTAGATGAGCGACCTCAAGCAGCGCTAGTAGGACCAAAGCTACGTGGTTGGTACGACCGAAATCATTTGCTAGAAGTCGGAGTCAGCATTACCTCAAATGGCGCGCGCTGGACTGGACTTGAATATTTAGAGAAAGATCAAGGTCAACATGACAATATTGGAGAAGTACTCTCTGTTAGTACAGCAGGAGCGCTTATTCGTCGAGGTGTTTTCGATGAAGTCGGAAGATTCGATCCGGAACTCTCATTATTCCGTGATGATGTTGATCTAGGTTGGCGAATTCATACTGCAGGTCATACCGCGGTAGTTGCTTCACAAGCTATCGCTTTCCATGCAGAAGCTGCAGCAAATGAGCGACGGAGCATTGATGTTGCTAACGCTTTTTTACATCGGCCGTTACTTCTGGATCGTCGGCACGCTGCATACGTATTGATGGCTAATTCTTCTTTGTGGCTTACTCCATTTATCGCTCTCCAACTTTTTGGATCAGCACTACTTCGCTCTATCGGTTTCTTATTAGCTAAGCGCCCTGGTTACGCTTTAGACGAAATTGCTGCCGTATCACTGGTGTTAGCGCAACCTCAAGATTTGATCCGTGCCCGCAAAGTTCGAAAATCAACGCGCCTTCTCTCATCAAGAGTTATATCTCGATTTGTTCCTCCTAGAGGCACTCAATTAGCTCTAACAATAGATCGTGCGCGCGATACATTGATTCGAAGCTGGAATCAAAGTTCAATTGAAAACAAACGAGATAAATCTGCTAAATTTTCAAATAAATCGTCATTAGATTTTAGCGATGCAGTTGCTGAGAATGCAGATATCGACCTTGTTGAATCCCCATCTCTATTTAGAGCCATCAGAAATAGACCGATTCTTTCGTCGTCAATAATTGTTCTGATTATTTCTCTGATTGCATTTCGCCAGAGAGTTTTTGATCTAGTGGGGGGCGCGCTACCGATAACGCCTGAAAGCGGAGTCTCACTATTAAAGCAGTATGCAAATTCTTGGCACGCAGTTGGACTAGGTTCAAGCGTAAACATGCCTCCCTGGATTGCATTCCTAGGTTTGAGTTCAATCTTTGCTTTCTTTAACGCAAAATTGGTGATGTCTATTCTGTTGGTTTTAGCAGTTCCATTTGCTTTTTTTGGCGCTTATCGATTAGCTCGAAAATTTACGCAGATGCACTATCTAGCCTTAGTCGCCGCCCTTCTTTATTCGATGGCTCCTGTCGTTATCGGAGCCCTCAATTCGGGCAGATTGGGAACAATTATGCTTTCTGTAATTGGTCCATGGATTGTTAGATCTCTTCTGGGTCTCGAAGCTCTCGAACTTCTCGGTTGGCGCAGAACTTGGCGAATGGCCTTTTTAATGTCACTAGTTTTCGCCTTTTCACCAATTGCTTTTCTCGTAATTTTTATCTGGCAATTTATCCTTTCGATTTTAGACGTGATTGCTTTTAATAAAGGTGGCTTCGGGAAAACAGTTTTTGACGATAGGAATGCTCGCCGAATCGCAATTCTTGGAACGCCATTCGTCATATGTGCACCTTGGTCGATTGATTTAATTCTGCATCCCTCTAGATTCCTTCTTGATCCCGGTTTAGCACTCGGTGGCGGTGACATCGCATCCATTTTGCTCGCTAACCCCGGTGGCATTGGATCCCCTCCACTTTGGATGGTTTCTCCCGTTTTAGCAATCGCTTTAATTTCACTATTCGTTAGTAAAGTTTCACGATTCGGTGAAGTCTCTCTATTTTTCATTGGCGCAGCGATGCTCTTTGGCAGCCAAGAAGTCGCAGGTCACGGAAGCCTGATACCAACTCCATTATGGGTTGGCAGTTTGCTAGTAATTCCAACTTTAGTTGCTATTTTGGCGGGAGTAATCATGATTGATTTCTATTTGCCAAAAATTTCAGAGAGCCCAATCGACTATCGACATTTACTAATGGGATTTATTTCTCTTCTTTCAACATTTTCACTCATTGTCTCTATGTTTTGGTGGGTATTTACTGCTCCTAACGCACCGCTTCAAAGCAAATCAAAAGATGCACTTCCAGCTTTCTTAACGGTTAGCGCCCAAACTAATGAACGATTCAAAACGCTCGTAATACGTTCTTCTAATAATGAGACTAAGTTCTTCATCGCTAGAGATAGCGATATTCGGCTTGGCGAGCCTGACGTTATTGTTGGGTTATCGCAAGAAGTTGATCAGGCCATCTCAGATTTAGTGACTGGAGCTGGAATTGACTCAAGTAAAGTCTTGGCGGCAAATGGCATCAGCTATGTTTTCTTAGCTCGCCCGATAAATGAAGATTTAGCACGTACTATTGATGGAGTCGGTGGATTTGCAAGAGCCTCCAAGACTGATGAAGGAATAACTTGGAAAGTTATCGAATCGCTACCAAGAATTCTTTTCATTTCCGAAAACGGTGAGAGATTAGCGATTCCGAGTGATGAGCTAGAAGCTTCTGGCGTTTTAAGTGGCCCGGGACAGATGATTGTTACAGAGAAGTTTGATTCACGTTGGAAAGTTACGCTCAATCAAGAAACGATAAGGGCGAGTAGATCTGAGTCTGGAAATCCGATTTTCCAAATTCCATCCGCTGGAGAGTTTCGTATTTTTCATGACTCAACCTCAAGAAGAGCATGGATTGCTCTTCAAATATTTTCCTTCTTTACCCTGATAGTTCTGATGCTTCCAGCGCGCCGTCGACGGAGTGACATTCGTATAGAGGAACTCTCATGATAGAGAGAAGAGCTTCAACGGCGCTATTAATATTCATAATTACAGCGCACGTGGCCTTTTTGCTTCCAGATTCAGAAAATACTTATACTCAAGAAATTAGTAGAAACTATTCCGTTACTACCTGTCCTGGACCAATAAACGAATCAAAACTGACAACTTTGCTACCTGCGAAATCCGTTGGAGTTAGGGATTTGAGTCGTAAGGCTTCTGGATTCGCCGAACTTAGCGTGGGAAATCCTAATAATCTAAAGCGTGCAATTGTTGTTGCTGGTAACCCAAATGACAGCATCACAATTCAATCGAAAAATTCAAAATGGACCGCAGCTGCTTTTTGTGGTTCCGGCCGGGAAAGTTCCTGGTTTGTAGGTGGTACCGCAGATGTGACCAGTCGCAGCAAATTGGTACTTGTGAATAGCGGACTAAGTGATGCCGTAGTTGAAGTCACGATGTTTAATGAGACTGGAGAACGTATTCCAGAGAGTATTACGGTGAAAGCTTTAAGCGAGAAGATTCTTAGAGTCGATTCACTTGATCCAGGATCATCGCAACTTGTCGTTAATGTCAAAACTATCGGAGGAAGGGTCACGAGTTATTTGCTAGATGAAAGAGTCAAGGGCTTACGAAATCTCGGCGGAGATTTCGTTTCACTAATTAATGATCCTCAGACCATCCAATTAATTCCTGGTTTGCTAGCTAAATATGGCCAGAACGGCAAGTTGAGACACACCATTCGCATAATGAATGTGTCTGATGTTGATAGCACAGCCTCCGTAGAAATAATTTCATCTGATGGCGTTTATATCCCAGTCGGGTTGAGTGAAATTTCATTAGATTCCCGCAAAGTAAAAGAAATTGAACTAGTTGATTTAGATTTGGGACGAACGAACTTTGGCTTGAAAATTGAATCCGAGTCACCTTTTGTAGCTTCCGTGCTGACCGAATTAAAGAGTGGCAATATTTCGGACTTCACTTGGTCAATCCCTGCAATTCCGCTTGATCAAATCGGATTTAATTTATATGGACTTGAACCAATTCTTACATTGATTGGGGAGAAAATCGATGCCACTGTTGAAATCAGAAATCGAGATGGAAAAAGTATAAAAAAGAATTTAGTTGGAGACGAAATTGTAAATTGGCAATTTCCGGGAAATGCTCGATTAGTCAGAATCATTAACAGAACTCAAGTACGAGGCGCTATGACTTGGATCAGCAATGATGGTGTGACACATCTGGCCCTAAATCAGGCAGCTTCGCTCGAGAGCGCCACAAGACCCGTGGCCGACATCTCGGTTATTCAGTCACGCTGATAGTCAGAATCCCACAATTTCAAGAGGTAGCGACTAATCTGCCGACATGCGCGAACAAGAGCCGGTAAGGCCAAGTGGTAGTGGTCGTACCTGTTCGAAAAGTGGTTGTCGCCAACCAGCCGCTAGAACTCTGATTTATATTTACTCCGAATCAACAGCAGTATTGGGACCGCTTTCCACATTCGCCGAACCTCACACGTTTGATTTTTGCACAAACCATAGTGAGAGATTGACGGTGCCAAAAGGTTGGAATGTGATTAAACATGAATCCGGCGGCACCGCCGAACCTTCTCCTGAAGATTTAATGGCCATCGCAGATGCGGTTCGGAATATAGCAAAAGTGAACCCGTCTGCTCCTGATAAATCTCCAGAAGTTGGAAGACGTGGACATTTGAGAGCTATTCCAGATCCAAAAGATTGATGGAACTTGTAGATCGAATTATTAAGGCTTACGACATCCGTGGCCTTGTGGATAGTGAACTAACTCCAGATTTCGCATTTGCAGCCGGTATCGCCTTCGCATCTTTTCTCGAGATGAAAAAAGAGCCCGGAACCGTAGTTATCGGCGAAGACATGCGTCCATCTTCACCGGAACTTGCTACGGCTTTCGCTGACGGACTCTTATCACAAAGTTTTGATGTAATTCGAATTGGTTTGGCAGCTACTGATCAACTCTATTTTGCGTCAGGATCAAAGAATCTCCCAGGTGCGATGTTTACCGCGAGCCATAATCCAGCAGAATACAACGGTTTAAAACTATGTCTCAGCGGCGCCCGGCCTATTGGAGAAGATTCTGGATTAGGGTGGATACGCGAATCAATAAGAAATGGCGCTCCTATGGCGCTTCGCAATTCTGGGAAAGCCACTGAATTATCGATGCTTAATGATTATGTTGGTTTTCTTTTTTCACTTTTTCCATCTGATGCTTTTGCAAAAGAATTTAATAAGCGATCTTTATCAATTGCAATAGACGCTGGAAATGGCATGGCTGGTCACACCGCTCCTGCCGTGATGGCGAAGATAAATGCAAATGTATTTCCACTTTACTTTGAGCTTGATGGAACATTTCCTAATCACGAAGCAAATCCCATAGATCCAAAGAATTTATCGGATTTGCAATCACTTGTGCGTAAACGTAAGGCGGATATCGGATTGGCCTTTGATGGCGACGCAGATCGTTGTTTTCTAGTAGATGAAACGGGAGCAACCGTAGATCCTTCGGCACTTACTGCTTTGATTGCCTCTAGAGAATTATCTCGTCACCCCGGTGCGACAATTATTCATAACCTTATTTGCTCACGAGCTGTTCCCGAGACGATAAGAGAATTTGGTGGAACTCCGTTGCGAAGCAGAGTAGGCCATTCATTCATTAAAGGATTAATGGCGGATTCAGGCGCTGTATTTGGAGGCGAGCATTCTGGTCATTTCTACTTTAAAGATTTCTGGAGCGCCGACTCAGGAATGTTGGCAGCGCTACATGCGATTGCGGCTTTACTTGAATCAGGAAAGTCACTATCGAAGTTGATTGCACCGTTTAATAGATATAAAAGTAGTGGAGAGTTGAACACAAAAGTAATTGACCAGAAATCGGCGTTGAATAACGTAAAGAGCTATTTCATCAATGCATCAGGTTTAACCGGGGATTCAATCGAGATTGACGAACTCGATGGTTTGACTATCTCAGCAGAGAATTGGTGGATAAATCTCAGGCCTTCGAATACGGAACCATTATTACGCCTAAATGTGGAAGCTAGTACTGCCAATGTTACAACTAGGCTTGTAAATCAAGTTCTCGATATCTTGAAAAAGCAGTAAACTCCTACCTTCTAGAAAATTCAGCGAGTCAAGGAGCTTTGTGAGCGCCAATTTACCTAAACACGAAATAGCAGATAGCGCTTTGGCAGCTACTGGTAAGAAGAGAATTGAATGGGCAGATAGAAATATGCCAGTTTTAGCCCAGATACGTGAGCGGTTCGCAAAAGAAAAACCATTTAAAGGTGTGCGTTTTTCTGCTTGCATGCATGTAACTACTGAGACAGCAAACCTGATGCGAACCTTGGAGGCTGGAGGAGCCCAACTCGCGCTCTGCGCTTCAAATCCTTTATCTACTCAAGATGATGTTGCCGCTTCACTCGTTCTCGATTATGGGATTAGTGTTTTTGCTAAGAAAGGAATCGATCGAGACGGCTATTACAGACATATAAATGCAGCTTTAGATATCTCTCCTAATCAAGTTTTCGATGATGGCTGTGACTTGGTGAATATTCTTCATACAACTCGTACTGAATTGCTTCCTGAAGTTGCTGGCGGTTGCGAGGAAACTACAACGGGAGTAATTCGGCTTTCGCAAATGGCAAAAGATGGTGCGCTCAAATTCCCAATGATTGCGGTAAACGATACCGATACAAAACATATGTTTGACAATAGGTACGGCACGGGCCAATCCACAATGGATGCAATTTTTCGAGCAACAAACCAATTAATTGCTGGAAAAGTTTTTGTAGTTGCTGGCTTTGGTTATTGCGGAAAGGGCGTAGCAGATCGGGCTCGCGGACTCGGTGCCGACGTTGTCGTAACTGAAGTTGATCCAACCAAGGCGCTGGATGCCTTGATGCAAGGTTTTCGAGTTATGCCTATGAAACAAGCTGCTCAAATCGGCGACATATTTATAACTGTGACTGGTAATCGCACCATCATCTCCAAAGATCATTTTGAGTTGATGAAGGATGGAGCCATACTCGCTAACGCAGGCCATTTCAATATTGAAATTGACGTCGAATGGTTAGAGAAAAATACTAAGAAGAATCCGCAGATTCGTCACGCGACTGATGAATATAAAATGGCAAACGGCAATAGAATTCTTTTAATTGCTGAAGGAAGATTAGTAAATCTCGGCGCTGCTGAAGGTAGTCCAGCCGCTGTACTCGATATGTCATTTGCAAATCAGGCACTAGCTGCTGAGTGGTTGCTTAAAGACGGCGGAAACCTAAAGCCTGGCGTACACGAAGTACCAAAAGTTATCGATAAGGAAATTGCTCGCTTGAAGTTGAAGAGTATGGGTGCCCAGATTGATAATTTGACCTCAATTCAAGAGGACTACTTAAATTCTTGGGAGCATGGAAGCTAATGACCTCAGTTCTTGTTGTCGACGATGATCAAGATCTCGCAGAAATGTTGGGCATTGTTCTTAATGGTGTCGGCATGGAGGTAGATTTGGTAAGTCGCGGTGACGAAGCTATTGAAGTTTTCAAAAATAGTCAGCCAGATTTAGTTTTGCTAGACATAATGCTTCCTGGCGCAGATGGAATCGAAGTCTGCAAGGCCATTCGAAAACAGTCTTCACGCGTTCCAATTGTCATGTTAACTGCTAAAAGTGACACCAATGACATTGTGAAAGGGTTAGAGGCTGGCGCCGATGACTACATGGTTAAACCTTTCAAGCCTTCTGAGTTAGTTGCCCGCATTAGAACGAGATTAAGGCGTACTAGTGGCGAATTAAATGGCAATTTATTAATAGGTGATCTAACAATCGATATTGTGGAGCACTCCGTAATGCGAAACGGAAAGGAGATTCCATTAACTCGCCTAGAGTTCGACTTGCTAGTTGCTCTCGGAAAAGAACCAGGACGAGTTTTTACCCGCGAAGCTCTTCTCAGCGAGGTGTGGGGATATCGCCACTCAACAGATACCCGTCTAGTGAACGTACATATACAACGTCTACGCGCCAAGATTGAGCATGAGCCAGAAGAACCTCAGATAATTCTGACGGTACGCGGTGTTGGCTATAAGGCGGGCGGATCCGGCGTTAAATCGTAAAGATGAAGCTAATGAATAAGCTCATCTCGAGTTTTAGAAAATCATTATTTTTAAAAGTTTTTAGCTTGTCGGCGTTAGTTTCTCTAATCTTAATCAGCGCAATTGGATCTACTCTTTACAACAGGTTGGAAGACGGTATTTATAAGGACAAAATTGCATCTTCGATATCAGAAGGTCGGGCCGCAATTCAATTCGCTACCTATCGATTCACCATAGAGTCTTTAAATGGAAAACCAAATTTCAGTTCACTTGCTGAAGAGATCGTTAAATCAACAAACGTGAGTGCCGCAGAGTCAGGAAGAGAAGTAGTTTTATTTAACACCAAAGGTTTGAAGCTGAGAGGCGTTCCTGCAAGCTTAACTTCGAATTTTCTTGAACCAGAATCTGTGCCAAATGCCCTTCGCAAAGCAACTGTAAAGAATAAAGAGATAACTTGGGAGCGGGGAACGCTAAGTTATGTGAATAAGCGAGAACTTCCTGGGATATTTGTCGGAGGAGTTTTTGATATTCCCAAGCTTGGAAAATACGAGATGTACATGGCTTATGACTTTGTAGCTCAAGAACGGAGCATAGACTTAATTGGTAGATCTCTCTGGGTTACAGGATTTCTACTTTTAGTTCTAATTCTTTTGACTGCGTCTATTGTGCTTCGTATGTCCGTCAAACCAATTCAAGTTGCGGCTGAAATTGCAGAGTCGCTTACAACTGGAAATTTAAAAACTCGGATGTCGGTTCGCGGCGAAGATGAAACAGCACGTCTTGGAATAGCTTTTAATCAGATGGCGACGACATTAGCTGAGCAGATTGGGCGTTTAGAAAATCTATCCCGTATCCAACAGCGATTTGTATCTGACGTTTCGCACGAGTTAAGAACACCTTTGACGACGATTCGTATGGCCGCTGATGTAATCAGTAGTGCTCGAGCAAACTTCGAGCCAAATGTTGCAAGAAGTGCGGAATTGCTGCAGTCCCAAATTGAGAAATTTGAACAATTATTGCAAGATCTTTTAGAGGTAAGTAGATTCGATGCGGAAGCTGCGACGTTAAATTTTACTAAATTAGATTTATATGTTGTTCTAAAAAAGTGTATCGACGATCTTTCTCCGGTAGCGGGCGAAAAAGGCACTGAGATCAATATGCGAAAAACCAGCGAGCGCACTTTGATTGATGGCGATTCAAGAAGAATTGAGCGAATAATTCGAAATCTTCTAAATAACGCGATTGATCACTCGGAAGGCGGCCCAATTGATGTGACGCTGGAAGCAAACGAATCTGCCGTATCGCTAAGTGTTAGAGATTACGGAATTGGTATCGAGAAACAATATTGGAATCGCGTTTTTGATCGATTCTGGCGCGCAGATCCATCAAGATCCCGCGTTAGAGGTGGTACTGGACTTGGACTTTCTATCGCTCTAGAGGATGCGGTTCTTCACGGTGGCGATATCAAGGTTTGGGGGGAGATTGGGAAAGGCGCAAATTTTGTCCTTACGGTTCCAAAGATAGCTGGAACTCCGATTGGCACTTATCCGTTAAGTCCATCCACAGATACAAAATAAGATCAACAATTTCTAGAAGAAGAACTTAATTCAAAGAATCACCCTAGATGATTCTCTAATGATAAATCTTTTCATCGAGTCTGTACTGCGAGGAGCAACAACTTTAGTTTTTCCACCAAACTGTATGAATTGTGGATTGCCAGGAGTTGATATTTGTACGGAATGTAAAAAGGTATTAACCCCTAAGCCGAGATTTCTACTCGGAGAAGACTTCCCGCTTGTTTCTAGTTTGTTTTACGGAGACGCAACTGGAAAATTAATGCTTTTAGCAAAAGAGAACGGATATGTAGCAGCACAGAAATTCTTTGCAACAGCTTTAGCAATTTCAATAAACCATTTTAATCTAAACTATCCAATATCTATTGTGCCGATACCTTCGCAACGTAAGTCCATAAGACGTCGCGGTTTTGACTCCATGAAAGAGATAGCACGATTTATACTGCAAGATCCCAATTTGAAGTCAAAAATAGAAATTGTGAATCTTCTTGAATTAACTAGACAAGTCGCCGACCAGAGCTCTCTTTCAGAGCGTGAGCGCTATCAGAATCTTGATAAAGCATTTAGAGTAAAATCTGGAATAAAAAGTAAGGTGATAATTGTTATCGATGATGTCGTAACCACAGGGAGCACCTTGCGAGAGGCGGTACGTGCGCTTAAAGAGAGAAATCTGACAGTTCTCGGAGCCGCAACCGCATGTGCGACGCAACGTAGACTGGCAATAGGATAGGGCGGTTAGTAATCAACTAGGAAGGTCGGTTCGTGGCAGCGCTGCTAGACAAGATATTACGTGCTGGCGAAGGTCGCGCCCTTAAACAACTTTTTAAAGTCGCAGAATCGGTTAACGCACTTGAATCTACTTATTCGTCTATGAGCGATGCCCAACTTCGCGAGATGACCGATAAATTTAAGGAGAGAACTTCTGATGGCGAGACTTTAGACGATCTCTTGTCCGAAGCTTTTGCGGTCGTGAGAGAAGCATCAAAGAGAACTCTTGGTCAGCGACACTACGACGTCCAAATTATGGGTGGCGCTGCGCTTCACCGCGGCAATATCGCGGAAATGAAGACAGGTGAAGGTAAAACCCTTGTTGCAACTTTGCCAGCGTATTTGAATGCTCTTAGTGGAAATGGCGTTCATATCGTCACAACAAATGATTACCTAGCAGAACGCGATAGCGAATGGATGGGGCGCATCCATAGGTTCTTAGGACTGAAAGTTGGAGTAATTCTCGCCTCAATGACGCCTCAAGAGCGACGCGAACAGTATGGTGCTGATATCACTTACGGCACAAACAATGAATTTGGTTTTGATTATCTACGTGACAATATGGCTTGGTCTCTAGCAGATTGTGTACAAAGAGGTCATAACTTCGCTATTGTGGACGAAGTTGATTCGATTCTTATTGATGAAGCGCGAACTCCCTTAATAATCAGCGGGCCTGCAGATAAAGCAACAAAATGGTACGTAGAGTTTGCAAATATTTCCGCAAAGCTTCTTCGCGGAGAGCATTATGAAGTGGACGAAAAGAAACGAACCGTTGGTATTTTAGATGCTGGCGTTGCCAAGGTAGAAGAGTTTCTCAAGATTGACAACCTATATGAGTCAGTAAATACCCCGCTTATCGGCTACTTGAATAATGCATTGAAAGCCAAAGAGCTTTTTAAACGCGATAAAGATTATGTGATTATGAACGGGGACTTATTGATAGTCGATGAACATACCGGACGTGTGTTGGCTGGACGCCGTTATAGCGAGGGGCTACATCAGGCGCTAGAAGCAAAAGAAAAAGTTGAGATTAGAGATGAAAATCAAACGCTCGCAACTATCACACTGCAGAATTATTTCCGCATGTATGAAAAATTATCTGGTATGACCGGTACCGCTATGACTGAAGCGGCGGAATTGATGCAAATTTATCGGTTGGGCGTCATTCCTATTCCCACAAATAAGCCGATGACACGAATTGACCAATCCGATTTAGTCTACAAAACCGAGGTCTCTAAATTCGAAGCGGTTGCTAATGACATCGCCGAGCGTCACCGAAAAGGTCAACCGGTTTTAGTAGGAACAGTAAGCGTGGAAAAATCAGAATATCTCTCTCAAGTATTACGCAGACGCGGCGTTACACATGAAGTTCTTAATGCCAAACAGCATGAGCGAGAGGCCGCAATCATTGCTCGGGCGGGAACTAAAGGCGCAGTAACCGTCGCTACCAATATGGCTGGTCGCGGTACCGACATAATGCTCGGTGGAAATCCTGAATTCATGGCAGATTTTGAATTACAGCGACAGGGAATTTCACCTGTGGAGAGCCCTGAGGAATATGAACGGCTCTGGCCAAGTGAGATTGAGCGACAGAAAGCTGCAGTCAGAGAAGCTCATGAACAAGTTGTCAGCCTCGGCGGCTTATATGTCTTAGGAACTGAGCGGCACGAATCAAGACGAATTGATAACCAGCTACGAGGTAGATCAGGTCGTCAAGGAGACCCAGGCGAATCTAGATTCTATCTTTCACTGCAAGATGATCTTATGCGTCGTTTTAATTCTGCTCTTGTTGAAAGGTTTTTAACAGCCGCAGGCATTCCTGAAGATACACCGATTGAATCCAAAATGGTCTCTAACGCCATTAAATCTGCACAGACGCAAGTTGAATCTCAAAACTTCGAAGTAAGAAAAAATGTTTTGAAGTATGACGATGTTATGAATCGCCAACGCGAAGTGGTTTATGCCGAGCGTCGAGAAGTTCTTGAAGGAGCCGACCTTAAAGAGCAGGTTCGTACCTTTATTGAAGACACAATTCGAGGATATGTAACCGGGGCAACCTCAGAGGGATATCCAGAAGAGTGGGATCTGGAAAAACTCTGGACTGTACTTAAAGCCATCTATCCAATCTCATTTACGGTAGAAGATCTTGAGAGAGAAGTCGGCGGCCGCACAGGGTTTGACCAAATTTTCCTTTCCGAGCGAATCGTGACCGATATTTTGAGCGCTTATGAAAAGCGCGAAGCGGAACTTGGTAGTGACGTTATTCGTGAGTTAGAGAGAAAGATTCTGCTATCGGTTTTGGATAGAAAGTGGCGTGAACATCTCTACGAAATGGATTATTTACAAGAAGGTATCGGTCTTCGAGCTATGGCACAGCGAGATCCACTCGTTGAATATCAGAAAGAAGGATATGACCTCTTTGCTGCCATGATTGAGGCTATGAAAGAGGAAGTTGTCGGATTCCTATTTAATGTTGAAGTAAAAGTTGAAAATTCAAAGGTTGAAGCCAAAGGTGTAACTGAAAAATCAGCTACCGACAATCTCCAGTACTCAGCACCTTCCGAAGATGGTGTTGCTGCTACAACGGGGATTTCGAGAAATTCACCTTGTCCATGTGGTTCTGGCAAGAAATATAAACGCTGCCACGGCGCTTCACAATAAATCAAATTCAGTACATAACCATCTTCCGTCTACACCCTCAAACCTAAAAACGAGAGCTCGGATTCGAGTTTTAAACCGTAGCGTCGTTACTACTTCAATCGCGCCCTCAATCGGATAGCTCCGATGGATTCTCTGAATTTTCGGGGGATCAGAAAGAGTTCCGATTCGATTGGAAATAGAGTCATACACAAAACGGTGAGTATTGCGCGCGATCTGTCTTAGTTGTCTTTTGCCCAATATAACCTCGATAACGCTTACGATATACGCCAAAGTGAATCTTTCCGGCTCAGGTAACTCATTCGGTGACGTTGGAATCGGCGCAAATCCGATATCGAAATTCTCTCCATGAGTAGTTGGTTTCAACAACAAGCGGGAACCGTTTCGCGGCGGATTAATAGGGGTGTCAATGAAGAAATCCAGGAACTCTTGATCTATTTGATTCATAGCAGAGAGAATCTGATAGCTATATCGCTTACGCCTCAGCCGAAAGTATGAGCCTGACTGTGGAGAAAGTGACTTGATTTCTAGCGATGCGATATCTATAACTGGTGAAACCAATAAACACCACCATAAGAGAATCGCTTTTGTTGTTTACCCCTCGCTATTTACTAGGACTTATTCTCATCATTACCTCGTTTATATCCGCATTCCTAATCAGTTCGGCCTCAGATAGAACAATTTCGGTGTGGGCGAGCTCCACAGATTTAGCGCCGGGTAAAATTATCGAAGAGAAAGATATTACTCCGGTTAAAGTTCGATTGCTCAGCAATGCAGAGCAATACCTGGACGCTTCAGTAGAAATAGTCGGAACTGCTGTTGTTCGAAGAATTGGTGCAGCAGAACTAATTCCGAGTTTTGCCCTCTCTCCTCAGGTTGATACATCCTTACAGCGGGTGCCGATTCAAGTTGAGCGACTAATGTCACCAGTTGGACTTGGTGCCGGCGATCTTGTCGATATCTATGGAATTCCAAATCAAATGGCCTCCCAATCCGGCGTGGTCTCAGAATTAATTCTGGAATCTGTCGGAATTGAAGAAATTGATGATTCGGCAAGGGAGTTGGGAGGTGCTCTCGGCATAACTTTGTTGGTACCAGACTCGTTGGTCTCAGATCTGATTTCTACGATGAGTGAATTCAATTTTCTTCTGGTTGAGCGTATTAGTTAAAGATGATCGGAATTATTACTGCCTTAAACGACGCCGACCTTGAAGATAAATTGATCAGCCAAATCATTATTGGCTTAGAAGCTGATGCCAAAATTGATTTTCGCGCTGTAAACGAGTGGGAACTTTTTAACTATCTAGAGTCGCTGGATAAATCGGAAGTTCGCACAGTATTAGTCCATGATTTCCTTGAAATTCCAATAAGCATTCGTAAACAATTGAATCAGCGACCTAATCTCATTCCGGTATCAGTTAATGAAATGAAAATTTCTGGAGAAACAAATCTAAGTAAATACATCGCCAGAACTATGCAAAGATCCGATTTGAGCGAGAGGGTTCAAGCGCCACAAATTCGAGATAATCTAATCGCAATTACTGGCACAACCGGTGGATCTGGCGTAACAACTATTGCGCTTAATCTCGCCATTGAAATTTCTAAATCTCAAGAGGTACACCTAATAGATTCTCATCCAACTAGAAAGGACATTGCATTCCTACTCGGCGGGAAGCGTGATCGCGAATCAACTAAATTGAGGACTAGTCTGACAGTGAGTAATACTGCTCTTTCAAATAGCGCGGTAAACATCGTCGATATTGGATCAATTATCAATCTCAAATCTGCTATTTCTGATCGGCGAAAACCGGCTCGAGATTATGTTGAAAGTTTGCAGTCAGCATATTCAATAGTCTTTGTTATGCAACCTGACAATAATCATATGTTCGAATTAGAGAACTTCATAGATGCCCTTGAGAGTAAAACATTTTCCGGCAAACCGATTTTCCTTTTTAACAAATTATCAAATTCAGGAAGGGAAAGATCTATATTTAAGAGATTTAAGGCTCGCCTGGGTGATTTCGAAACTTTTGCAATCCCTTATGACCGCACAAGTTTGGATAAGGCTAAAGGACAGTATTGTGCTCTTGGAGATATTACGCCTCGTTCCAAGATGAGAAAAGCGCTCAACGAGGTAGCACAGCGATTAATTGAGTAATCTTTCGCTATGTCCATCAGAGAACTAGGCGACAACACCAACCTCTCCGAGTCTGAAGTTTCTCGCCTTTCTGAGTTAATCAGTGAATGGCAGATGCTTGCTGATCTTTCCTTTGCGGATTTAGTTCTCTGGGCGCATGCTAAGGATGCGGGTTTAATTGCAATTGCTCAGGTTCGGCCAATGACTTCTGCAACTGTCTTTACCCAGGATCTAGTTGGTACCAAACTTGCAGATGAGAAAGAAGCGGAAATAGGTAAAGCGTTAGCAACCGGCGCTGTAATTCGCGATCAAGAACCGACTCGTATCGGTGAGTTCAACGTAAAGGAAGAGTACGTTCCAGTTCATTATCAAGGTAAGGCCATCGCAGTAATCACACGTCACCGCAATATCGAAACTATGAGAACACCCTCCAAGCTTGAGTTAAATTATCGAGAGATTGCGAATTTGCTCTATCGAATGGTTGTAACTGGAGAATTCCCAATACGTGAAAGTTCCTATCAATCAGAATCAGCGCCTCGAGTTGGAGATGGTCTCGTCCGACTAAATGGAGATTCACAAATTACATTCGCAAGCCCGAATGCACGAAGCGCTTTTAGTCGTTTGGGCTGGAATCGAGATATGGAAGGAATTTCTCTCGGCGAGATATTAGAAAACTTGAGCAGCAGCAAGGAGCCTAGAGAAGAGAGTTGGCTATCAACCATGAATGGCAGATCTGCCAGACGAGAGGAATTTGAAAATGACAATGGAACTCTCGATTTGTTGGCGATTCCTCTCACTCAGGACGGGAATCACTCCGGAGCGGTCGTTCTAGTTCACAACGTAACAGAGTTGCGAAGAAGAGATCGAGCCTTATTGACTAAAGATGCGACTATTAGAGAAATTCATCATCGCGTCAAAAATAATCTTCAATCCGTTTCTGCTCTGCTAAGACTGCAGAGTCGTCGCGTTGAAGACGAGTACTCAAGACTTGCGTTAGAAGAAGCGGTTCGCCGGATAGGCTCAATTGCTCTTGTTCACGAAACCCTATCTAATAGCGCCCGAGACTCAATTTCTTTCGATGAAGTTATATCCAAAATAGTTAAGAACTCAGTTGAGTTGAGTCCCCGGCCCGGCGAAGTATCTATAAATTACTTAGGTGAAATTGGCTCAATTCCGGCGATCTTAGCGACACCGCTAGCATTAATTATCACCGAGTTAATTCAGAATTCTCTCGAACACGGTTTATCTGAATTTGGTTCGAAAGTTGACGTATTGGTAAAACGGGAAGATCGCGAGGTAAAAGTAGTTGTAAGGGACGATGGTTCTGGTCTGCCGGACGGTTTTAACGTTAAGGAAAACTCAAACTTGGGTCTCGAAATAGTTAGAACTCTTACGGAAAATGAATTAAGCGGAACACTCAGTTTCAAAAACGCTCAACCAGGAACAGAAGTAAGCGTTACTTTTCGCGTCCCGTGAGTGCGGTTATTGGATTTGGTTCTGGCTCTCCAGAAGTCTTGCTCGGTGTCGGGCTGCACGACGCTTCATAGCTCGCCGTTCATCCTCAGATAATCCGCCCCAAACTCCCGAGTCCTGTCCGCTTTCAAGCGCCCATTGGAGACATGGTTCGCGAACTTCACATTTCGCACACACCTTTTTTGCCTCTTC
>JAGWYB010000011.1 GCA_018969585.1 Actinomycetales bacterium
TACGGGAAAACGCGCTCTTTACTATTTTCTAACAAGTCATTAATTTCTATTGAAACGAAAGCAAAAGTAAGTCGAACTCACAGGAACAGATCTTTTGTAATTGGAGGTGAGAGGAACTCGTGAATCGTTTTTTGGGCGAGATAGAACTTCTAGTTTTGGGAACAGTAGGCGCTCCCGGAGAAAGAGAGTTCTTTCTGCAGGTTCACAAAAACGGGGTTCTCTCATTTGCTCTCGAAAAAAGCCAGGCAGCATCCTTGGCTGAGAAAGTGATTCAAATAGCTCGCGAGGTAGGAGAATCCGTAACGCGCCGGGAAGTTAATATGCCTATGTTGGAGATGCCGATAGAACCCGAATTTAGCGTTGGTGTTATTTCCTTAACTTGGCTACCTAATGAGTCGAATATGAGAATCGAGATAAATGCTATTGACGAGGAAGACGGCGCAGAAGCGCCTGCGAGTGTGAGTTTTGATTACGACGTAAAAAGAGCCATTGAATTCGCATTAGGCGCTATCAGCGTTGTGGCAGCCGGTCGACAACCTTGCATTTTCTGCGGTGGACCAATTAATGCAGATGGACATCTTTGCCCTAGGGCGAATGGCTATCGAAGGCAGATATGAGTATCACTTTTGAACAATTAATTGAAACTGGGCCAATTGAAATAGCCGGTAGATTAGTTGACGCCTCTAATGCAACATTATTTGGAAAAATTAAGGCGCAAGCAGGCGAAGTCTCAATTGTTTACAAACCAATAGCAGGTGAGAGACCCTTATGGGATTTTCCTGAGGGAAATCTGGCTTCGCGAGAAGTTGCCGCCTATCAAATTAGTAGAAACGTTTTCAACATAGTTCCCTTTACGGTACTTCGTGACGGACCATTTGGTCCAGGCGCAGTCCAACTTTGGATTGATACCCCAGATGATTTTGACCCAGTCGAATTCGGATCCTCTCTAAATCCGGAATTACGTAATATGGCGCTATTTGATGTTGTCATAAACAACACAGATCGAAAATTCGGCCACATACTTCTTGATGAGAACCGCAATCTTTTCGGTTGCGATCATGGCGTTTCGTTACATAAGGACTGGAAGTTACGGACAGTTCTCTGGCAATTTGCTGGAGAGAGATTAACGTTGGAAGAAGTTGATGCACTTGAAAAGACCAAAGAATCAATAGATAGCGGAGAATTACATTTAGAAAACTTGCTTCAACCTTCTGAAGTTCACGCTCTCTCAGAACGTATAAATCGTCTACTGAAAGAGAGGACCTTTCCGTCACCAGATCAAGAATGGCCCGCAGTGCCGTGGCCACCAGTTTGATTCCGGGATAAGTACGCTACATTCATGGAAAGCTGGGCTCAACCGTATCTGCCACCAACGAAATTTAGGCTGCCACCTTTAGAGTTGCGGGATAGTTACTCTGGAAAATTGGTTCAAATTCGTGATGGCGGAATTTACGTATGCGGTATTACTCCATATGACGCTACTCATCTAGGTCATGCCGCAACATATTTATCATTCGATTTAATTTCTAGGTTCTTGATTGCAGCCGGTCGCAAGGTGAACCGTTCACAAAATGTGACCGATATTGATGATCCTCTGTTGGAGCGAGCGACAAGAGATTCCGTAAAGTGGCAAGAATTAGCAGAGAGTCAGGTACAACTCTATCGAGATGATATGACCGCGCTACGAGTGTTGCCTCCAGACCATTTCCTCAGCGTCATTGAAAACATGGAACTCATAATTTCTTATATCGAAAAATTGATTTTGACTGGCAAAACTTACTCGATCGATGGAGACGTTTATTTGGATATCTCACTGGTGGAAGGAGCCTTGGAAAATCTTCCGCTTTCTAACGAAGAAGCAAATCGAGTATTTAAAGAACGAGGCGGCGATCCTGATCGACCAGGCAAACGTAATCCACTTGACACTTTGATTTGGATGAAACGACGACCGGACGAGCCCGGCTGGAATAGTCCTTTCGGTGAAGGAAGGCCAGGTTGGCATATTGAATGCGTCGCGCTTGCGCTTTCGTCTTTAGATAAGAAATCGGATTTCTCCATAGAAATTCAAGGCGGTGGCAGCGATCTTCGATTCCCGCATCATTACATGACTGGAGTTCAGGCTAAAGCAATTACAGGCAGAACTTTTAGTTCCGTTTATGTGCACGCAGGAATGATTGGATTAGATGGCGAGAAGATGAGTAAAAGTCGGGGCAATTTAGTTTTTGTCTCCGATTTACTGAAGAATGGCGTTGATTCAAATGCATTGAGAATTGCACTTCTAAAGCGTCACTATTCAGAGGATCTAATGTGGTCTGACGAAAAATTGACTGATTCAGAGAAATTTTTGGAACGGTTAAAAGAGTGCTTATCGCGACAGGAAGTGGCATCTACAGATGATTTGATCAAAAATATTTCTCAAGCTCTTGCAAAGGATCTTGATACAGTGTCCGTCTTCTCGCTTCTAGAGTCCTGGTGTGTAGCTACGGAATCCGGAGAGAAGGGCGGAAACGCCGGGGAGTTATCAAGAGAGCTGGATTTATTGCTTGGCCTGGCTTTATAGCTAAATATTATCGCGCAGAAAACGCTCTACTTCTCTGGCTATGGAGTCTCCAGTAGCTAGTGGAAGTTCAGCATCATCTTTTGATTTTTCTAATTCCTTAACGTAGTCGCCAACTTCACTATCTTCCAACGCAAGTTTATTAACTTGGGATTCCCAGGCATCAGATCGGTCCGATAGATCGCCATGTGGAATTGAAATATTTAAGAAATCCTCAAGCGAGTTAATTAAAGCCAGAGTAGCTTTAGGACATGGCGGCGTAGATACGTAATGCGGCACAGAAGCCCAAAGTGAAACTGCGTCGATATCTCTGCGGAACGCAGAATCTTGGAGAACTCCGATAATCCCGGTTGGTCCTTCATATCTGGAAACTTCAACACCTAGTCTTTTTGCAACATCAGGGTGAGCACCGCTTCCTGTTACAACTATCGGTCTTGTGTGAGGAACATCTGCAAGAAGAGAGCCAAGGGCTATAGACATGCCCACCTCGTAATCATCGGCCAGATCCAAAAGTTGTCGAGTAAATGTTCGCCACTTCATTGAAGGTTCAATTCCCTTAACAATCAAAAAATCATGAGGAAGTTGAGGGGCAGAAACTTCAAAAATTACTGTATTGGGCCAGATAATTTCTCTGACAACTCTGGCGTCAAGAGAAATCGATGGTCGATTTACTTGAAAGTCGTAATATTCCTCTGGGTCCATCATCGCCAATTTATGATGAGACCAAGAGGCTAGAAGGTGATCTAGAGCTCCAGTCGCTGCTTCACCAGCATCGTTCCACCCTGAGAATGCTGAAATCATGATTGGGTTGCGTAACGTAAATCGGCTTTCGAAAAGATGCACAACGTAACCTTACGATAAACTTGAAACAATGGCCGAATTAAGAAACTCATTTCGTGAGGCCCTGAAGAGTCGCACCCTTGTCGCCGATGGTGCAATGGGAACCATGATCCAGGCCGCAGCACCAGCGCTTGAGGATTTTCAAGGACACGAAGGGTGCAATGAAATTCTCAATGTAACAAGACCCGACATCATCGCAGATATTCACCGGGCGTACCTTGACGCGGGTGTCGATGCAATCGAGACCAATACCTTCGGAACCAATATTGGAAATCTTGGAGAGTACGGAATTGTCGATCGAACCTATGAATTAGCACGGGCTGGGGCTGAGATTGCGAGAAAAGTTGTCAGCGAATATTCGGAACCAAAATGGATTTTAGGATCTTTAGGACCGGGAACGAAATTACCAACGTTAGGTCACATTACATTTAGCGAGTTAACGGATTCTTACCGCGTCGCCGCGTCAGCACTTATTGATGGCGGCGTCGATGCGCTGTTAATTGAAACTACTCAGGATCTTCTCCAGGCTAAAGCTGCGGTAATAGGAGCGCGTCAAGCTATCGGAAGTCGAGATATCGTATTAATAGTCCAAGTCACGATTGAAACAAATGGAACCATGTTGGTTGGTTCTGAGATTGGTGCGGCCCTCAACTCGCTCGAAAATTTAGGTGTGGATTTAATTGGATTAAATTGCGCAACTGGTCCAACCGAGATGAGTGAGCATCTTCGCTATCTTTCCCAGAATTCGAGGGTTGGGATCTCTTGCATGCCTAATGCAGGATTGCCAATTCTCAAAGAGGGCAGCGCGCACTATCCCTTGACGCCTGAAGAATTAGCTATTTCACTTGAAAAATTTGTAGAGCAATACGGCGTTCGATTAGTTGGCGGATGCTGTGGAACGACTCCCGAACATTTAAAAGCAGTAGTACATAAATTCAAAGGGAAGAGTGGTAAAGAGTTAGTTCGAAGCAGTGAACCTGGAACCGGAGTTTCCTCTCTTTATCAATTTGTTCCTTTCAAGCAAGACCGCACCTATTTGGCTATTGGTGAACGAGCAAATGCGAATGGCAGCAAAGCATTTAGAGAATCACTTCTACGCGAGGATTGGGATGGCTGTATTGAAATAGCGAAAGAACAAATCCGTGATGGCGCTCATATCTTGGATCTTTCAGTGGATTATGTGGGTCGGGATGGAGTTCAAGATATTTCTATCCTGTCAGCGAGATTAGCCACCGCTTCAACTTTGCCGATCATGATTGATTCGACTGAGCCTGCGACTATTCAAGCGGCACTTGAACATCTCGGTGGTAGGAGCGTCATAAATTCTGTTAATTATGAAGATGGCGTCGGTCCGGAATCTAGATTTGCGAAAATTATGCCGCTGGTGCAATCTCACGGAGCCGCGGTTGTGGCGCTCACGATTGACGAAGAGGGCCAAGCAAGGACACGGGATTGGAAGATGCGTGTAGCGCGAAGGCTAATCTCCGATCTCACCCATAACTGGGGTATGAAAGTTGGCGACATAATCGTCGATTGCTTAACTTTCCCGATAACAACAGGGCAAGAAGAGACACGTAGAGATGCAATAGAAACCTTAGAAGCCATTAAGCTGTTGAAAGCGGAATTTCCAGAAGTTTTAACAACCCTAGGTGTAAGCAATATTTCATTTGGGCTCAAGCCGACTGCACGCAAGGTTTTAAACTCGGTCTTCTTGTCTGAAGCGGTCAAGGCTGGCCTCGACTCAGCGATTATTCACCCCTCAAAAATTTTGCCATTAAATCGAATCCCTGATGAACAGATTACTGGTGCGCTTGCTTTGATTTATGACAAACGTGAATATCAAGGCGAAATTACAACGGTTGATCCACTCGCGAACTTTCTAAATTTGTTCACTGACGTTGAATCGGATTCGAACCCTCTCTCTAGAGCTGAAGAATTAGCAGCGTTACCTCTTAATGAACGCCTTAGAAGAAGAATTATCGATGGCGAGAAAAATGGTTTAGAGAAAGATTTGAAAGAGGCTATTGATCAGGGCAAGAGTGCGATTGCCATAATAAACGAAGATTTATTGGATGGAATGAGGGAAGTTGGTGAACTTTTCGGCAGAGGCGACATGCAATTACCGTTTGTTCTGCAATCAGCTGAAACCATGAAAGCCTCAGTTGCGTATCTTGAGAAGTTTATGGAGAAGACAGATATGAGCAATCGAGGCTCGATTCTTTTAGCGACCGTAAAGGGTGACGTACACGATATAGGTAAGAATCTCGTCGACATTATTCTTTCGAATAACGGATACCGCACCGTAAATATTGGAATCAAGCAGACGATAAATCAAATTATTGATTCTGCAATAGACGGTGGTGTTGATGTAATTGGGATGAGCGGATTGCTGGTTAAGTCCACCGTAATAATGCGGGAAAACCTGGAAGAGCTAACTGCCCGAGGACTTGCCGATAAGTGGCCAGTCTTGCTGGGAGGCGCAGCACTTACTAGGTCTTACGTAGAGGATGATTTGGCAAAAATGTTTCCCGGAACCGTCCGTTATGCTCGAGATGCATTCGAGGGCTTAAGTTTGATGGAGAAACTTGTTGCGGCAAAAAAATCCGGTACTCGTCCTGATTTACCACCATTGAAAGAGCGAGTTACTAGGAGAAATGCCCATCAGAATTTAGAGATTGACAACAAGCGCAGTGATGTCGCAACGGATGTAAAAGTTCCTATCCCGCCATTTTGGGGAAGTAAGGTAATCAAAGGCATTCCTCTATCTGATTACTCAAGAATGCTTGATGAAAGAGCGCTCTTTGTCGGCCAGTGGGGGATGAAGGGCAATAAGTCCGGGTACGAAGAAATGCTTATCAATGAGGGAAGACCACGATTGCGCGAGCTTTTAGATAGCGCTCAGAGCGGGAGTTGGTTAAAACCAAGCGTTGCTTATGGATACTTCCCCTGCCAGAGCGATGGAAATAGATTGATTATTTATGACTATAAGAAACTTCCAGAGCGGAAGGAAATTGCATCGTTTACTTTCCCGCGACAACGACGTGATCGAAGGCTATGCATCTCGGATTTTTTCAAAGATGTTTCTTCAAATGAAATTGACGTTATCGCACTACAGATTGTCACTATGGGTGATCGCATCGGTGAAATAACTCAAGATTTGTTCCAGAAAAATGATTATCGCCGCTACCTAGAAGTTCATGGCTTATCGGTTCAGTTGACAGAGGCGTTAGCAGAGTACTGGCATGCACGCATTCGCGAAGAGTTGGCCATTGGACTTGAAGATAAATCTGATATACAAGGGATACTTGATCAGGGTTATCGAGGATCTCGCTACAGTTTTGGGTATCCTGCGTGCCCAGACCTTGAACAACAGGTAGCACTCTGCAGATTGCTCGAGTCAGAACGAATCGGAATATTACTCTCTGAAGAGTTCCAACTCCATCCAGAGCAATCCACCTCTGCGATTGTTGTACATCACCCAGAAGCCAAGTATTTCAATGCCAATTAAATCGAAAGTTTTTCGAACAGTTCTTTGGGATATGGATGGAACGTTGATTGATAGCGAACCAATTTGGCAGGAAGAAGAGTTGGAATTAGCACGTGTAAATTCAATTCCTTGGAGTGAAGCTGATTCTCAAAACTGCATCGGAGGACCAATCAGCCGAGTGGATTCATATATGAGAGAGCGAGCACCAGGGAGATTTAAAGAGGCGGAACTATCGAACAAGTTGATTGCAAGGATTGCAGATCGGCTATCAGAAGGCGTGGATTTTGCTCCTGGAGCCAAAGTTCTAATTGACGAGATGATCTCGCTTAATCTAAAACTAGGTTTGGTAACTGCAAGCGCTCGCGTAATTGTTGATGCAGCGTTACCGAGTATTGGGCATATTTTTCAGACTGTAGTTAGCGCAGACGATGTAGCGTTACCGAAACCAGATCCAAGTGGTTACATTAAAGCTGCAGCCGATCTTGGCGCTCCAATCGAGGAATGTTTGATTATTGAAGATTCGCCAAATGGAATGAAGGCGGCTATCGCTTCAGGGGGTTGGGTGCTGGGATTGAGCCACGGGAAAGAACTTCCTCGGTCGCCGAGAGCTCGCTATGTTCCATCTTTGGACGGGGTAACCTTCGAGCGCATCTGCAACCTATTCGGTGAGAGTCAGGATGATAGTGAAACAGAATATTGAGCTTCAGGAAGGTGATCGTGTTCAGCTCACTGATGAAAAAGGCAAACTCTATTCCTTCTATTTAAAATCCGGATCTCAATGGCATTCCCATAAAGGATGGATAAACCACGATTCAATTATTGGACTCCTTGAAGGAAGCGTCGTTCTATCAAGCAATGGAACTAAGTATCAAGTCATGCGACAACTGCTCAATGACTACATATTGTCGATGCCTCGAGGGGCCACGATTGTTTATCCTAAAGATAGCGCCTTGATTGTTGGATATGCCGATATCTTCCCGGGCGCAAAGGTCCTCGAAGCCGGAGCTGGCAGTGGCGCTCTTTCAATTTCACTTTTGCGAGCGATTGGAACTGAAGGAAAGCTAGTTTCCATTGAAGCGCGGGACGAATTTCTTGAGATTGCAAAGGAAAACGTTAGGAAATATTTTGGAGCGGCCCCATCAAATTGGCAGACGTATCACAGCCAAGTACAGGATCTCGAAGTTGATTCCGACTTTGATCGAGTCGTTTACGACATGTTAGCTCCGTGGGATGCCCTAACTGTTGCTGCAAAAGCTCTCAAGCCCGGAGGCGTAATCTGTTGCTATGTAGCCACCACTACGCAATTGTCGAGAACAGCGGAAGCAATAAAGGAATCAGGACTTTTCTCCGAGCCAGAAAGTTTTGAATCTTTAATTAGATATTGGCATCACGAAGGTTTGGCAGTAAGACCACAACATTCTATGAATGCCCATACTGGTTTCCTTCTAATTGCGCGAAAAATGGCCGAGCCTCCGATTAAACGAAGACGGCGACCAGCAAAGGGCGCCTACTCGTTATTGGACGGAGATGAGGTCAACGACAAAGATTAAGGTTTCGTTTGGCCCAGAGCCGATATCTTGCTGTCCGTAACCTTTATCTGGCGGAATAATTAACAAGCGACGACCACCTTCTTGCATTCCAGGAATACCTTCTTGCCATCCTTGAATAAGTCCACTCAACTCAGATGTAAAGGGACTCGATCCCCAGGAACTTTGCAAAACTTCGCCGTTAGACCAAGCCATTAATGTGTAGTGCACCGTCACTACCGAATTCGCAGCGGCACTCTTTCCACTGCCAACGATTACATCTTGTGAGACTAATTGAGATGGAGGATCCCCAGCAGGCTTGGATATTGATGGCGCATCACCGGCGTTATTACTCACGGTTGGAAATCCGGAGCTCTGAGCTTCAGGGGCTTGAGCAGGCGCTCCGCCATCCGTAGTACAGCCAGCTAGAAGTAACGCAACAACGGGGAGGAGAATCTTTATGGTTTTCATATGGGCACCTTACACAACCTACAGCGGCTAATCTCGCCCTATGTCCAGTGCAAAAACAGAGCGATTGATTAACCTCACAATGGCGCTCTTGGCTTCTAGGCGATTTATGCCAAAGAGTGAAATTTTCCGAAGAGTTGCGGGTTATGAGGGTACCTCGGAAGCTATGGAGCGGATGTTTGAGCGCGACAAAGACGAATTGCGAAGTATGGGAATAGAGATTGAAGTTGCCAGCCATGATCCGCTTTTCGAAGACGAGGTCGGCTATCGAATTTTGGCTGAACGTTATCGTATGAAACCAAATTTCAACGCAAGAGAGTTAGGGCTTTTATCAGTTGCCCTAGCAGTAGTAGGAAATGATCTAGACGCAACGGGCTCAAATATTGCACAGAGATTAAATTCTCTTAACGTCACCCCAATCAATCCAGATGAGATTTATCTTTTTTCTCCTCGAACCATAGAAGGAAATCTCGTTGCATTGACGCGCGCCATCGCAGATCGCTCCAAAATCCATTTCGAATACCAGAAAAGTGGGAGTCAAGAAAAAGAAATACGTGAGGTCTATCCATTTGGACTTGGCGGATGGCGTGGTGATTGGTACTTAGTTGGCGAGGATCTCTCACGCGATGATGTAAGAGTCTTTAAACTTAGTCGAATTTCCACCTCCATAATCGTTGATAAGAAGCGAAATTCTTATGAGCTTCCAGAAGACTTTCGCGTCCGTGACTATCTAATAATGTTGAAAACTCCGGAGTATCGGACAGTGATAAAGATACGAAATGGGTCTGGTCAAGCTCTTCTAGCGAAGCATGTTAATCATGTGGTAGAAATTGGCGAAGAAGACGATTGGCGTCTTTTTGAAATATATTTTGAGGATATCAACGATGCTTTAGCGGCGATTGCAACTTACGGGCCGGACGTTGTCGTCCAACAGCCTTTAGAATTGAAACAATTACTGATTGAGAACTTTAAGAAATTGAGTGAAAATCATGTCTGATGCAACCGGGCGGGCTATTCGACTACTGGATTTAGTTCCGTTTTTGCGGGCCAATCCCGGGATGAATATCAAAGAAATTGCAACGGAATTCAAAGTTTCGGTATCGGAAATTGTTTCGGATCTAGACCTATTGATGGTATGCGGACTTCCTGGATATACCCCGTTAGAGCTAATTGATCTCTCGACTGACGAGGGATATGTAACCTTGAGGGATCCGCAGAATCTAGAATATCCAAGGAATTTCACTATTCACGAATTGCTAATCCTAAAGATTGCTTTATCAGCACTACTTGTCGATAGCCCACCGATGCTCCATTCTGAGATTGGAAGCTTAATTTCGAAACTGGATCACCAGATGCCGAACCAAATCTCAAGTGAGGGCATACTTTTTGTCCCCGATAATATTTTGAATCTCCGTCGAATCGGAGAAGAGGCTCTTGTAAAAAATCAACAAGTGGAAATTTCTTATAGAAATGATACGAAAGACGAATTAACCAATCGAAAGATCAGCTTAATAAGAGAATATGAAAGTGAGGGTGAGTATTTTTGGGACGCTTGGTGCCACCTTGCAAATGCCAAGCGAACTTTTAATCTGGAAAAGATTTCCTCAGCAACATTATCTATGGACCCGTCATCAATAGGAGATCTCTCAGGAGAAAGTGCAGCGTTGACGGTCAGATTGCGAATCAGGCAAAAATCACAATTTTTCGCTAAGCATCAAAATATTCTCAAGCAGACTGAAGAACCGGAGATCTATGAAGCGCGGATTTATCAGAGAGAATGGTTGGTGCGGGAAATACTCTCAGCTGGCGAAACGGCAACCGTAATTACCCCTAATGACCTTAAAGTCCAGGTGAAAAAGAGAGCAACTCAAGCGTTATCTCAGTACCAATGACCTTCTCGGGTATGCGTGATAGCGTATGTCCGAGATCCTAGAAGGGGAATTAAATGTTCGGCTTACGTGAACCATCTCATTGGTTGCTCCTGATCTTGGTAGTCATACTTCTTTTCGGCGCTAAACGCTTGCCGGACTCAGCCCGCGCCCTTGGTAGATCTCTCCGGATATTCAAGAGCGAAGTAAAAGAATTGAATAAGGATGAGAAGAAGAGTGATGAAGAGGGCAAGTCAGGGAGCTAACTCTCACCGCGCAAGGTAGGAGTAATTAATGTCAAGCCGTGGAACTATGCCGCTTCTTGACCATCTCAGGGAACTCCGCTCTAGAGTAATCAAAGCAACCTTTTTCATCTTAATTTTCTCGGCTTTAGGTTGGATCAACTACAACGAAATAATCACACGTCTCTCGGAACCAGTTTGCGATCTAAAACTCGCACAAGAATCTGGGTTGAGTCAGTGTGGGGCGCTATTTATATCCGGCGTTCTTGGGCCTCTTAACCTCCAGCTCAAAGTTTCATTTCTTTCTGGCTTAATTTTCGCTGCACCTTTTTGGCTGTATCAAATTTGGGCATTTGTTGCTCCAGCTCTTTCTAAAAAAGAAAAGCGAAATTCGGTATTTTTCATCATCGCCGCAACTCCATTCTTCGCTGCCGGTGCGTATTTAGCTTTCTATATACTTCCGATGGCAATACGGGTTCTTTTTGGATTTACTCCAGAGGCTCTCGGAAACCTCGTACGATTTGATGATTACCTTGATTTTGTTCTTAGACTAATCATTGTTTTCGGCCTAGCATTCGAATTGCCGGTATTTCTGGTTTCCTTAAATCTGGTTGGCGTACTTTCCGGTAAATCAATTCTTAGACCGTGGAGATTTGCAATCTTTGGAATAACTTTCTTTGTTGCAGCATTTTCGCCAACTGCCGATCCATTATCGATGGCCGCATTAGCTCTTCCGTTAATCGCTCTGTATTTTGGTGCCGGCGGTATTGCGATTCTTGTCGATAAAAAACGCGACCGAAAAAAATCCAAAATATCGATAGATGAAGCTGCTCCGATTGACCGCCCCGAATCGATTTAGTTGTGCATCTGTTATTGATTAACCCTACTTCTGGTGGGGGTAAAGGCGCCAAAATAGGTGATTTGGTCCGTAAAAAACTTCGTGAGGACAGAAGACCATTTAGCGAGATCCCGACTACAAGCGCAGAGAGCGCAATCGCGGCCCTTAATGACGCAATATCGCGAGGGGGCATTAGTGGGGTAATAGCAGTTGGTGGAGATGGCTTAATGAATATTGCCATGCAAATTCTTGCTTTAAAAAAGATTCCATTGCTCCCAATCGCAGCGGGCACCGGTAATGATTTTGTGCGCACCCTGGGGGTTCCCATGGATTTATCAGCTCTAGATCTATTAGGTGATCCGCCGATTAGTGTCGACTTGGGTAAAGTTAATAATCGATATTTTGGAAATATTCTAAGTACTGGATTTGATTCTTTAGTTAATGAAAGAGCTAACCGGATGAAAATTCAAAATCGCGTCAAGTACAACTTGGCTATGATCATGGAACTCCCGCTATTTAAGCCAAAGATGTATAGATTCAATGTCGACGGAGAATCTTTTGAGAGCGAAGCAATGCTGATCGCAATAGGTAACGGTCGTTCATATGGAGGAGGCATGCTCGTAACCCCGCAAGCCGATATCCACGACAACACACTGGATCTTATGGTTCTTGCTCCGGTTTCGAAGTTCGAGTTTCTCCGCGTGTTTCCAAGAGTTTATAAAGGATCTCATATTTCGCATCCCAAGGTTTCGATCATCCGTGGTTCTAAAATTGAAGTTTCTGCGGACGCTGTTGCGTATGCCGATGGCGAGAGAGTAGGGGAACTTCCTATTAGCGCGTATTCTGTTGCAGATGCTCTTCTTACCTGGACAGCGTAATGTCAAAAACCCCAGCGGAGAAATTTGCAGAATCTAAACTGCGTACAAAATATTCAAACTTTAGAACATTCTCGGAAGGTTACGCTTTTCCTCTTGATGATTTTCAAAATATCGGATGTCGGCATCTCGAGGATGGTAAATCGGTGTTAATTGCGGCGCCAACCGGGGCCGGTAAAACGATTGTTGGTGAGTTTGCAACATATTTAGCAACGCAACAAGGCGTTCGCTGCTATTACACAACACCAATCAAAGCGCTTTCTAATCAAAAGTACCAAGAATTCGTAGCAAAATATGGCGAGGGACGTGTTGGCCTACTAACTGGTGATTCTTCGATAAATTCTTCTGCGGAGATCCTCGTGATGACGACGGAAGTATTAAGAAATATGATCTATGCGAAATCTCCTGATATTGAGAGTCTCGGATATGTAGTTTTGGATGAAGTTCACTACCTCGCAGATAGATTTCGAGGCGCTGTGTGGGAGGAGATTTTGATTCATCTCCCGGAGCGAATTCAGGTTGTCGCCCTCTCGGCGACGGTGTCGAACGCGGAAGAATTTGGCGAATGGTTAGGGAAAGTGCGTGGTGATACGGAAGTTGTACTTAGCGAAATACGTCCAGTACCGCTGTATCAGCACATCCTAATCAGTGATCGACTTCTGGATCTCTTCGTAGATGAAGGTCGAGTAAACCCAGAAATCATACGTCTTGAAAAAAGATCTCGAACAGGCCATCGAGGAAATTGGAGAGAGCGAAATAGTCAGATTAGGCAGTTAGCTCGACCAGAGATCATCGATATCCTTAATGAGCGCAATTATCTACCAGCTATATATTTCATCTTTTCACGTGCCGGATGTGATGCTGCGGTTGAGCAAGCTTTAAGAGCAAATATCAATCTAACGAATCGCGATGAGAAAATATTAATTCGCGAGATTATCGATCGAAAAACGGCCGAACTTTCCAGCGAAGATTTTGGCATCCTAGGCTTTGATGCTTGGTGCGAATCTGCGGAACGCGGGATTGCTGCTCATCACGCCGGTTTGCTTCCGATGTTCAAAGAGGCAATTGAAGAGCTTTTTCAAAAAGGGCTTCTGAAAATTGTTTTTGCTACAGAAACTCTGGCTCTCGGAATAAACATGCCCGCTCGCACAGTTTTCCTTGAAAAGTTAATCAAGTGGAATGGCGAAGCTCACGCACCGATTTCCCCTGGAGAATACACGCAGCTAACTGGTCGAGCCGGGCGCAGAGGAATTGATATAGAAGGTAATGCGGTTGTTATGTGGAGTGACCAAATTGATAGTTCGATGGCGGCAAGTTTAGCTAGTACGCGAACATATCCTTTGAGGTCGTCATTTAATCCAACATATAACATGTCAGCAAATTTGATTTCACGTTTCGGAAGAGATCGAGCTAGATCATCCCTTGGCGCATCATTTGCTCAGTTTCAAGCGGATCGTTCAGTTTCTGGTTTACTGCGTCAAATCAACAAAAACCGTGAAGCAATTGAATCACTTCGCCAGTCTGAGGTTTGTCATCTTGGTGATTTCGCTTCGTACGCGAAAGCACGTGAAGAAATTGCCACCCTTGAACGTTCATATCGATCACGAGAAGAGCGGAACCGAGTTGAAATTGATCGCAAGATTGGCGAACTACGCAAAGAACTAAAATCGCATCCGAGTCATCAATGCCCAGAACGTGAAAATCACGCTCGAAAATATGAGAAGGCCTTTCGATTAGAAAGGGAAACTAATGGTTTGTTGGAGCGAGTGAATTCAAGAACGAATGTAATCCCAAGAACGTTTGATCGAGTTGTGAATGTTTTACGTGAGATGCAATATCTTCAGGAAGAGAAACTCAGCGATAAAGGTAAAACTTTGATTCGAATCTATGCTGAATCGGACCTTTTATTGGCTGAGATTATTCATTCAGAGGTCTTTGAGAAACTCACAGCTCCCGATCTGGTAGCGGTTCTGTCCGCGCTTGTTTACGAAGGTCGCGGTGAAAAGAGCAAGATTCCAAGGATTCCAAAGAGCGTTGAAACACCTATGAAAGAGGTAGTTTCGACCTGGAGAAAAATCATTGATCTAGAGGATGAATATGGACTTTCCAGCCAACGAGAACCAAATTTCGACTTAGCTTGGAGCGCGTATAGATGGGCCAACGGTTACCAGTTAAATTCGATTTTGAGAGAGACCGAAATTCCGGTCGGAGATTTTGTTCGAAATATGCGGCAAATAATCGACTTACTTGGTCAGTTGAGAAATGCAAACATCGCTTTAAAGCCTATTGTTGAAGATGCAATACATCGAATTGATCGAGGCGTAATTGCATACTCTTCGGTGGTTTCATGACACTTCTGCTTATAGATAGCGCTTCACTTTGGTATCGGGCTTATTACGGCATGCCAGACACCCTCGTTTCTCCAACAGGTCAGCCAGTTAATGCAATACGGGGTTTTCTCGACATGACAGCCCGCCTGATCAATTCATACAACCCGAATCGAATTGCGCTTTGTTTAGATGGAGACTGGCGCCCTTCGTGGCGCGTTGAACTCTTCCCTGAATATAAGAGTAATCGGCTGGGTGATGGTGATGAAGAGGAAGAGCCGGATACTCTCACTCCTCAAATACCCGTAATTATTGATCTTTTTGACTCCTTGGGTTTTCCGATACTTGGCGCAGACGATTATGAAGCTGATGATGTGATTGCGACATTAGCAAAAACTCAACGCGGTCCGGTGAGAATCGCAACGGGAGATCGAGACCTTTTTCAAGTTGTTTCAGATAAACAGGATGTAAAAGTTATCTATCTCGCTAAAGGAATTTCGTCTCACGACCTTGTTGATGAAAATTGGATAACAGAAAAATATCAGATACCCGGAAATCGCTATGGGTTTTTCGCCGCTATTAGGGGAGACGCCTCAGACGGTTTACCTGGAATCAAAGGGATAGGGGAGAAGGGCGCTGCTCTAATAGTCAATCAATTTCAGGATATGGATTCGCTGATTACTGATGTCACTAGCCCTACACCAAAATCACCAGAAAAGTTTGTAAAGAAGATTCTCAGCGACCTTGACTACGCCAAAAAAGCAACAAAATTGGTCTCTTGCGCTGCCGATGTCAGGCTGCCAGACGTCAATCTTCAAATACCTACTAAACCAGTGAATCCCAAGAAGTTAGAAGATCTAGAGACCGTATATGGATTAAAGACAAGCATTCAGCGAGTTAAGAGCGCTCTGAAATGGCTCTGATTCTCTCCGTTATTTCGGGTATCTTTCTAAATTTGGCGTTTGCTCCTTTTAATTTCTGGCCGGCGGCGTTTGTTTCTCTCGGAGCTCTCTTTCTTGTTCTATCAAATCGAGGTTTTTGGAAACGTATGTTGATTGCGTTCATATTTGCTCTTTCGTTCTTCTTATTATTGCTTCATTGGTCAGGAAGTTATGTCGGATGGTTTCCCTGGATTTCACTCGCTTTACTTCAAGCAGGAATTTTTGCTCTTATTGGTCTAATTCGGTTTGAGAGAGATTTTTTGGGAGCAATTGGTTTTGCGGGCTGGTTTTTATTGATTGAACTGCTTAGGATGAAAATGCCCTTTGGTGGTTTCGGTTGGGGCCGAATTGGTCATACTCAGACTTATTCGCTTTCATCTTTATATCCAATTATTGGAATTGCCGGAATCTCTTTCCTTGTGGTGCTAGTTTCGGTTCTTTTCTCATTGCGAAAATGGAAAGCGCTATCACTTCTGGCTTTGGTGGCATCAATATCTTTCATCATGCCAGCACATCTCAGAGAAACCGGCAAAATCAATGTTTTAGCCGTCCAAGGGGGAGTCGATCAACTTGGCCTAGAATTCAATCAAAGAGCGCTTAGCGTGCTTCGCAGGCATATTGCGGCCACTAATCCGAAAACATCTAATTTGGATCTTGTGGTGTGGCCGGAGAATGCATCTGATTTGGATCCCGAGAAGAATCCGATAGCAAAGAAGGAAATTTCCGATCTGTTAGTAAGAATAAACAAGCCGATTCTGGTTGGTGCGGTTGAGAGATCAAATGCGGGGCCATTAAATGTTTCGATACTTTACAAGCCCGATGGGAACAAAATTAGATATGTAAAACAAGATTTGGCGCCCTTTGGTGAATATATTCCACTACGGTCCTTGGCTGAGAGGATCGAGCCAACTGCTAAGCGGGTTGTGGATTTCCAACCAGGTCGCGAACCGGTTTTTTTCCAAATAGAGAAAGACACCTTTGCCACGCTTATTTGCTTTGAAATCTTGGATGACGACCTTGTCAGACGATCTACCCGAGGAGCATCTTTTCTGATTAATCAGACCAATAACGCTACTTTTGGTAAGAGCAATCAAGCGGCACAACAACTGCAAATTGCTTCGGCAAGAGCCGCCGAGCTTCAAAAGAGTCTGCTTGCCGTTAGTACGACCGGGTTTACTTCCTATATCGATAGTTCTGGAAGATCGATTGCAACTCTGCCTCAGTTTCAACCCGGATCGTTAAGCGCTGAAGTGGTAACAAACGAAGGTAGAAGCTTGGCTAGTTCGCTGGGGAGTTTTTTCTGGTTCGGCTTTGGAGCGCTCGCGCTAGGCCTTCGCAGGCTGCGGTACTTAAACCGATAATTGACATTATGTAAACTAATTAATGGCTAAAGCAGAGATAGGCTCGCACGAACAAACCAGGTTCCTATCCCCGTAAGCGCTATCGATCCGCCCGCTGGTTGGCCAATACTTGCCGCGGCGACCGATCCCAAAAGATTCTGAGATTGGAAACGCTGCCTGTTCTCTGGAGTAAGGCTTATTCCATTCGCCAGAAAGAACCGAGCCTATGGTGTGCGGAGCGTGTCGTAGAGCTGAATCTTCAACAGCAACTTTACCGTTTTCTATTTCTCGAATTTCATCACGGATGCTCTTCATTGCAGAAATGAAGCGATCTAATTCGGCGATATCTTCACTTTCGGTGGGTTCAATCATCAAAGTACCAGGAACCGGGAAACTCATAGTTGGTGCATGGAAACCGAAATCCATTAATCGTTTCGCGATATCGTCAACAGTTACGCCCGTTTCTTTTGTGATGCCACGAATGTCAATGATGCATTCATGTGCAACTAAACCCTTATCCCCTGTGTAAAGCGTCGGATAATCATCAGAGAGTTTCTTTGAGATGTAATTTGCGGAGAGAATGGCAACTTGAGTTGCGCGTTGGAGGCCAGCCGCACCCATCATCCGGATATAACTCCAAGAAATCGGAAGAATTAACGCTGATCCAAAGGGTGCAGCGCTAATTGGCCCCGGACCGGTTGCCGGGCCAGCGCTTGAATCAAGTGGATGATTTGGAAGAAATGGTCCTAAATGCCTTCGCGCGATTACTGGTCCAACACCAGGTCCGCCACCTCCGTGTGGGATGCAGAAAGTTTTATGGAGATTTAGGTGAGAAACATCTGCGCCGAATTTGCCTGGTTTAGCCAAGCCCACAAGAGCATTGAGATTAGCGCCGTCAACATAAACCTGTCCCCCAGCATCGTGCACAAGTGCACAGATATTTGTTATCTCGGATTCGAAGACGCCATGTGTAGATGGGTAAGTAACCATTAGCGCCGCTAGTTGATTACCGTATTCATTAATCTTGGACTTGATGTCGTCAATCGAAACATTTCCTTTTTCGTCACATTCGATTACTACGACTTTCATTCCAGCCATTACTGCGCTCGCAGCATTAGTTCCATGAGCGCTCGATGGAATAAGACAGATATCGCGATCTGTTTCGCCAATTGAATTAAGGTAATTCTTTATCGCCAACAAACCAGCGAATTCTCCTTGAGATCCCGCGTTAGGTTGTAGCGATACTGCTTCATACCCAGTTATCTCTAGTAACCATTGCGATAACTCGCGAACAATTCGACGCGTGCCAGCAGAGTGAGCCATTGGTGAAAACGGGTGAAGATTTGCAAACTCTGGCCAAGTAATAGCCTCCATCTCAGTAGTTGCATTTAATTTCATGGTGCAAGATCCGAGTGGAATCATGGTTCTGTCCAACGCTAAATCGCGATCGGAAAGGGTCCTCAGATAACGAAGCATCGCCGTTTCTGATTGATAAGAATTAAAAATAGGATGGTTCAAGTACGCAGTTTTTCGAAGAACAGGTAGTGAACCGATTCCTTCTTTAGCTTCATATCGAAGCGCCCAGGCTTTCGCTAATCTCTGAAGAAGTTCTTCATCTACCGTTTCATCCATCGCAATAGAAATACCATCTTGAATTTTGCGCACATTAATTCCTGCACGGAGCGCGCTCTCAACGAGGGCATCGGCATTACTTGCTTTGAATGAAATGGTGTCGAAGAAATGGTCGCTTAATAACTCAAAACCGCCGGCCCGCAGCGCGGCCGCAAATGTTCTAGCTAGTCGATGAACTCGATAGGCAATCTCTCGTAATCCCTCAGGGCCATGCCAAGCTCCGTATAGAGCAGCTATATTCGCAAGTAGAACTTGAGCGGTGCAAATATTGCTCGTTGCTTTATCTCTTCTAATATGTTGTTCGCGAGTCTGTAGCGCTAGTCGCAGCGCCGGATTACCATGGCTATCAACGCTCTGCCCCACTAATCGCCCTGGAAGAGCTCGTTCGAATCCTTCTTTGACAGACATAAAGCCAGCGTGGGGACCGCCAAAGCCCATCGGCACGCCAAATCTCTGCGCCGAACCGACAGCGATATCCGCACCCATTTCTCCTGGAGTTTTAATCAGCGTTAGGGCAAGTAGATCTGTTGCAACGATAACAATCACATCTCGAGCTTTGGCTCGAGCAATCAACTGATCTAAATCAAGTGCTCTTCCGTATGTATCCGGATATTGAATCAATAGCGCAAAACTTCTCTCCAAAGCCTCATCGGAAACCTCTCCAAGAATGTTTTCGACTACTTCGATACCCAAAGGTTTGGCTCGAGTTGTGATTACTGCAGAATTTTGGGGATGACAATTTTTATCAATGATAAATACCGCATCATCATTCTTTTTGGAAACTCTTCTTGCTAAAGTCATTGCTTCTGCAGCTGCTGTTGCCTCATCAAGCATGGAAGCGTTTGAAATCGCCAAACCAGTGAGATCTGAGACCATTGTTTGAAAAGCAAAGAGCGCTTCTAATCGACCTTGAGAAATTTCAGGTTGGTATGGAGTGTATGCGGTGTACCAAGATGGATTCTCCAAAACGTTTCGAAGAATTACTGGCGGGGTCACCGTTCCGTAGTAACCCATTCCAATAAGAGAGTTATTCACTTGATTTGATTTTGCGATTTCGCGTAGCTCAGCGATTACTTTAGTTTCAGAGAGCGGCGCTGGAAGATTTGTTCCAAAAACTTCATTTAGCTTAATTGAATTAGGAAGAACATCGGCTGTGAAACTCTCTAGATCGGAGTAACCAAGCTCATGGAGCATGGTTGCAATCTGTTCGTTAGAAGGACCAATATGTCGGTCCGCGAATTCTCGTCTAATCACACGATAAGAATAGAGGGCAGATGCGCCTTATGCGCCGCGAAGTTTCCTTCTTTGAGCGAGCTCATCGTTGGCCCCGTCGGCAACAATCTCGCCTTGGGAATCTTCACCTTGGAGATGGGTCAAACTACCTTCAACCTCATTCCATACTTTCCCGATGGCGATACCGAATACGCCTTGACCGCCTTGAAGGAGGTCGAATATCTCTTCGGAACTAGTGCATTCATAGATAGATGCACCATCGCTCATCAGAGTGATCTTTGATAGATCCTCTGCTCCCCTGTCGCGAAGATGGGTAACTGCGCTTCGGATGTTCTGAAGGGAGACGCCGGCATCAAGCAGGCGTTTAACAATTTTCAAAACCAAGATATCTCTAAATCCATACAATCTTTGAGAGCCTGAACCAGTTGCTGATCTAATTGTTGGTTCCACTAAACCCGTTCGTGCCCAATAATCCAGTTGACGATAAGAAATTCCGGCGGCCGAACAAGCGGTAGCTCCGCGATAGCCAATTTCCATACTCATAGGGGGAAGCCTTCCACGTCAGTGCGATAACGTTAGGTCACTTAAGGCATAGATACCAGTATCGACACACTCTAAATCTCAAGTAGCCATTGAGAGTTATGCCTGGAAATCTTCGGGATTTATCCCCTCTAAAAACTCTTTGAAGCGCTCGACTTCATCGTCTGCCTGGTCCGGAATCTCTATCCCAGCCTCGGCTAGTAACTCTGAACTACCAAAAATTGGGCTCCCGGTTCGAAGCGCGAGGGCGATTGCATCGCTTGGTCTCGCCGAGACGCTCCGGCCCCCTTCAAACTTGATTGCTGAGTAAAAGACGCCTTCCTTTATCTCGGTTATCTGAATTGAATCAATCTTGGCATTTAGAGAGTCAAGTAAATCTTTCATCAGATCGTGAGTTAAGGGACGAGGCGGTGTCACTCCTTGTTGCGCAAAGGCAATCGATGTTGCCTCAACCGCACCTACCCAGATTGGTAGATAACGTGTTCCACCGATTTCTTTGAGAAGAACGATTGGTTGATTAGAGGGCATTTCAACTCGAACACCAATTACATCGAGCGCGAGAAGATTCATTTTGCGCGATGAAGACCTGCGCGTACCAGCGCAGCATGCAGCCTTACCGATAATGAAGCTATCTCGCGAGAAACTTCTTCGGCTCGCGCCTTTGAGTCGGTATTCTTTTGACGTAGAAGTGGCGTTATAACTTGTTCGACTAAACCAACCTCACGATCCGCAGCTGATTTAAACGCTCTTAGATGTCGTCCTTCGATACCAAATATTGATAACTCCGAGACAACCTTAGCAATCATTAAAGCGTCCCCATCAAAATATCTACCTTTTATTTCAATTAGACCATAACTCTCTAGTTCGGTTAATTGCTCATCAGAGATACCGGAGGTTTCCAAAAGTTCTTGTCTTGATAGACGAAGTTCGCTCTGTTCGGCAAAAGAGGAGGGGGCAATAGCTGTTTCTAGTGCAACCATCCGTGGCTTGGGAGTGGATCCCGGAGAAGGCTCTAATCCTCTATCAAGAGCGTCTAGGTTCTCTTTTATTACTTTGAGCGGAAGATACTGGTCTCGTTGCGCTAATAAAACGTATCGCAATCTTTCCAAATCAACACTAGTGAATTTTCGATAACCACTTGGAGTTCGCTGTGGATCTATAAGTCCCTCAGATTCCAAAAATCTGATCTTTGAAATTGTCACATCCGGGAAATCCCCGCGCAATTTGGCAAGAACTTCGCCGATGCTGAGGTAAGCGCGGGCGGGAATACTCATGATCTACTCCCCTTAAAGAAATGCATTCGATACTTTCCGATTTGTATCTCATCGCCGTCTGTTAACGCAGAATCTAAAACTAGTGAGCCATTTAAATATGTGCCATTTAAACTTCCTGAGTCTTTCAGTAGATAACCGCCATTTGCGCGGCTGATGAGTGCGTGATTGCGCGAGACAGTGATGTCATCAAGAAAAATTTCGCTCTCCGGGAAGCGGCCAATAGTGGTGCTCTCTTTATCGATTAGGTAGCGGGAGCCTCGATTAGGGCCAATTAGCGAAATCAACATCGCTGAGTTTGCATCAAGTTCTTTTAGCACGGATAAAACTTCGGGGCCAGCTTGTTGCAAAAGGGAGTGAACCGGTTCTGCAACCGATCGCAGCGAAGTGAGATGAATTGTGCTCGTTAAATCAGGGTTGGGAGCTGTATTCATGTCGCTCCTATCCGTGTTGATGACCTTAGGGCTCACCTTAGAGTGGAGGTTGAAGTGAGTCAAGCAGTAAGGGCTTGGTACTCATCGCTGGAAAGTAGTTCTCCGGCTGCCGAAACTTCAACTTCGGCAATCCAGCCTGAACCATAAGGATCAGAATTTATTGTTTCAGGAGCGCTATCGAGTGATGAGTTAACACCAACTATTTTGCCGGAAACCGGCGCAAAGATCTCTGAGACGCTTTTAGTTGATTCAACTTCGCCGCAAACTTTTCCAGCTTCTATGACATCTCCGACTTTCGGAAGTTGTACATAAACAATATCTCCAAGAGCTCCCTGAGCATAATCGGTAATTCCAAACCGAATCAATTTCTCTCCGCGCTCTTCAATCCATTCATGCTCTTTTGTGTATTTCAAGTTCCCAGGAGTGTTTGTCATGTTAAGCCTTTCGTAATCTCCTTACGCCGGTCATTCCGTACTGAATCCCGGTAACTAGGTATAAACCTATCCCCCAACCGGCAAAAGCCCAACCCAAAATATAGGAAATTTCACTTAATGCGTCAGAAGTTTGAGTAAGGAGCAGAAGCGGTAGCGCATAAAGCAGGTTAAAGGTCGCAGCCTTCCCTAGATATGTCACTTCAAAAGGCGGCATTTTTGCCATTTTTAACATTAAGAGCAGGACACCTAGGGCTATATCTCTAGCCACAATTGACAGGAGCAACCAAACTGGCAAAAGTGACGATACAAACATCGCAATAAGAACACTCGCGATGTAAAGTCGATCGACGGCGGGGTCGAATAACTCGCCGAATCTACTTTCTTGTTTTAGAGCTCGAGCCAATTTCCCATCTAGATAATCAGTAGCCCCGCCTATCATCAACGTTACTACCGCCCAGCCGTAGCTTTCGTTGAAAATCAGGTAGAGAAAAATCGGGATACCTAACGCCCTTGCCAAGGTTAAAAGATTGGGAATGGTGACCATAGATTGGCAAACCTATCTCAATAGATCCTGCGTCGGGACGACAGGATTTGAACCTGCGACCACATGACCCCCAGCCATGTGCGCTACCAAGCTGCGCTACGTCCCGTGTTGAAATAGTACCGCCGCGGATTAATTCCTCAATCGAACCGAGATTCGGATTGGCGAACCTGAAAACCCAAATTCTTCGCGCAATCGTCGTTCGATGAATCGCCTATACGAAGGTTCTATGAAATCAGACGCAAAGAGAATAAAGGTTGGGGGCGCAATTCCAGCCTGGGTTGCAAAGAGAATCTTTGGTTGCTTTCCACTTCTTATTGGCGGTGGATTCGCTCCTACTAGTTGACCGAGGAAAGCATTGAGCTTCGCAGTAGGTATTCGAGTCTCCCATCCTTGAAGGGACCGGATCACTGCAGGAATGAGTCGATCTCTATGCCACCCAGTTTTTGCAGAAACATTGATCCGTTCGGCCCATTCAACTTGATCTAGATTTCGGTCGATCTCGCGTTCTAGTTGGACTCTTCTATCTTCATCCACCATATCCCATTTATTCATGCAAACCAGTAGGGCTTTTCCAGAATCTTCGGCAAGAGAAATAATTCTCAAATCTTGTTCTGTCATTATTTGCGAAGCGTCAATCACAATAATTACGCATTCCGCATTATCGATTGCTCTCTCAGTCCTAAGAGTCGCGAAATAATCAATGCCATCTGCATGATGCGAACGCCTTCTGATTCCTGCTGTGTCGATAAAGCACCATGACTTTCCATCAATCTCAACTATTTCGTCAATTGGATCTCGCGTAGTTCCTTCCGCATCATCAACTAAAGCTCTCGTCTCGCCAGCAAAAGAATTTAGCAAGCTGCTCTTACCAACATTTGGTTTACCGACAATAGCTATTCGTCTTGCGTAATCTGACGCATGCGCTTGACCATACTCGGGAAGAAGCTCTACTAATTTGTCCAATAAATCGCCTGCTCCCCTACCATGGGCTGCCGAAACAAAAATTGGTTCTCCTAACCCGAGATTCCAAAGTGAGTGTGCATCCATTTCATCTCGCTCGGAATCAACCTTATTTCCTATCAGAAGTACTTTTCGATTAGATTTTCGTAGAAGATCAACGAGTGCTAAATCATCGCTCTGAATTCCCACCTTCGCGTCAACCACCAGAAGGATTAAATCTGCATCATAAATAGAAGCGGCAGCAGAATCTGCGATTTTGATTTCAATACCTTCACCTGATGGCAGCCAACCGCCAGTATCAATCAGACAGAATCTCTTACCGTTCCACTCAGCTTCATAACGAACTCGATCCCTAGTTACGCCTGGGGTATCTTCGATAATTGCTTCTCGCGATCCCAAAATTCTATTTACAAGGGTCGATTTCCCGACATTCGGTCTTCCTAAAATGACTGCAGTAGGTAGTCCAATTAGACCCCTCTGTTTGAGAATATTCCAAATATATTCAACGGTTTCTTCGAGAGAGAGCAGCGTTGAATCAACAACAATGGCGTCTTCAGCCTGGCGTAATGGCGAGATAGCCCTAGTGCTATCGAGACTATCTCGTTGTTCAAGTTCTCGTGCCACCTCTTGATCTAGCTCCAACAGATTTAGGTTTTCTAACTCCGATTTACGTCTCATCGATCTTGCCTGGAGATCTGCTGATAGATAAATCTTCATATCAGCTTCAGGTGCAACTACCGTTCCGATATCTCTACCCTCAACAACTATTCCGCGAGATGTTTTTTCGATAAAAGAGCGTTGCAACCGAAATAAAAACTTTCGCACTTCTGGTAGTGCGCTTATCTTGCTTACTGAATCAGTAACACTTTTGGTACGAATATCTTGACTTACATCTTTGCCATTGATTCGAGTTATTGGATTCTTAGGGTCGGCAGAAAAATCAATTTTCGATTGTTCAAGAATTTTTGATATTTCATTCGATGGCGAATTTGAATGGCTACCTAATGCAATTGTTGCAGCGCGGTACAAAGCTCCGGTATCTAAATAGTCAAAACCACCCATGATCGCAAGCGAACGTGATGTAGATGATTTTCCAGAACCGCTTGGTCCATCAATTGCAATTACTAGTGGTTTTCTCATTGCTTATGCGCTTTCCAGCCCCGTGCCAGAAGATGCTTAAATAGCAATTCCGCGTCGTTACTGGAGAGTGCTAGGCGAATCAGACCGGTCTCTTGTTGAGGCGAATGTTCTAAAGATAAATCTTCAATATTTACTTTGATACTTCCGCACTCGTCAAAGAGCGATGCTAATTGTCCCGGTTTATCGTCAATAACCACGTCGACAAATGTATATTCTCGCCGCTTCATTCCATGTTTACCACCAATTTTTTCCGGAACGAAATTTGCGTCATCGAACATGTCTTTTATTCGAACTCCATCCTCATCCTCGATGGAATCGCGAAGGACATCTAGAAGCTCTTGGAAATCATCAATACTGGCAAGCACATCATCCTTGTTATCAAGAATAATTTCGCTCCAGAGCAATCCGTCTGAAGAAGCTAAACGCAACATGTCGCGTAGTCCTTGTCCGGCTAGAGAAATCTCCGGACCAAGTTCAGAGATGCTGCTTGCTAGAGCCACGCTAATCAATTGCGGCAGATGAGAAATCTTGGCAAACAAAGCGTCATGTAGTTTTGTAGACATTTGATAAGGAGTGGCGCCCATAGCGGAGATAAATTCCGTCACTGTTTCTAATCGCCAAGAATCAACATTTTCAGACGGTGTTAATACCCAAGCCCTCCCCATGAACAGATCGCTACGCGCCGCTTGCGGTCCATTCTTCTCACGGCCAGCGATCGGATGAGTGCCAACAAACCTCTTATCTAAATCCGATATTTCACTAACCTTCGCTTGAACTTTAGTTTTTATACTGCTTACATCTATAACTGTTGCTGCAGGATGAGATTCGGCGATCTTAGGAATAAGCGTTATCGCCGCGTTAGGTGTCGTTGCGATCACGATGAGATCCGGCTCTGCTATTTCTCGATTTGAAGGAATGAGATCTTTCGCTATCTGTAGCGGTCCATCCGCCGAGTCAATTAATGAGATTGGCCAAGCCAACTCCGCGGCACGTAATCCGATTGACGTTCCTATCAGACCGGTTCCGTAAATTTTTACAGATAACGGTTTCATTGAGCTAAATCGTTACGGAGTTTGTTGGTACCGCGGAGGTAGACATGAACCATCTGCTTCTGGCTTCTAGTCGTTCGGCAATGGATTAACGTCCTGATAACTCGCTGCATACCTCCGGGTACTGCAATCTCAACAGCGCAGAGAAGTGGAACATCTCCTAGCCCCATCGCTCTCGCTGATGCCGCCGGGAAGTCCGAGACGAGATCCTGAGTAGCTGTAAAAATGACGGAGATTAGATCTTGACTCTGTAGCGCATTCGCTCGGAGGATTTCAGCCATCAACTCGACGACGGCTTCCCTCATCATCTCTGGGTTGTCTTCCGCAATCTGGGTGGCGCCTCGAATCGCCTGAATTTCCATGTATCAAGTTTACGCAGGAGGAACGATTTCTCGGGGAAGCCACTTAAACATTTGATTATTTATAGATAAAAAGTTTTATATACATGCAATTCTCCATCGATTTTGAATGTCGACTTTTTCATAGATCGGGTTTATCCCAGCAAATGTCGACAAAACGCTTTTTCATCTGATTTTTGCGCACAAAATTATCGATAAACCGGTATTTCAGTAACCACATGATTATCAATTTATGGATTTATTGTTATTGCTTTAATATGTATAAACATATTTATAGATATATCAATTTATAGTTTTAACGTTTCGACGTCAGATAGATATCTCCACTTACCGGCTTTTAACTCGCCTAGCTTGATTGAACCTATCTCGGTTCTTATAAGCGCTAAAACCTCAATACCTAGCGCTTCCATCATTTTCCGAATAATCTGATTGCGCCCTTCATGAATCGCGATCTCGACACCTTCCGGTATCCGCTTGGCTGAAATAGCTCGCGCTACTCCATTCTCTATCTTTACACCCGCTTTGAGTTGGTCAATTTCACGCGCGCTCAAGGCTCGGTCTGTAGCAACTCGATACTTCTTAACAAGACCAAATTTGGGGTGAGCTATCTTTTGCGCCCAATCACCGTCGTTGGTTAAGAGAATCAAGCCCTCGCTCTCTTTATCCAGCCTGCCAACGTGAAAAAGTCGCTCACTCCAGTCGGAAAAAAATGACGAAAGTGAGCTTCGACCGGAGGGGTCTGACATGGTAGACAGAACGCCTCTAGGTTTATAAAACGCTATATAAGTCTTGGTGTTTTTTGGTTTGATTGCCTTACCATCAAGTGCAACTCGAGCGTTTTCCGGATTAATTTTGGTTCCAAGCTTCGTTACAATTTTTCCGTTTACTGAAACTCTTCCGCTTACAATCAATTCTTCGCAAGCTCTTCGGCTGGCAACGCCGGCATCAGCTAAGTATTTCTGGAGGCGGATTTCCACTCCCCCACAGTAGTTGGATTATTCGGTCAGCGAAGCGATGATCTCATCCAGGCCCTCGATATCGGGCAAGAATGGGGCAAGTGCGGGAAGATCAGAGACAGAATTTAAACCAATCCGCTCGAGAAAATAGTTTGTAGTTCGGTAAAGGAGTGCACCGGTTTCATGCTCAACGCCGCATTCTTCAACCAATCCGCGATTGACTAGGGTCTTCATAACCGCCTCGACATTCACGCCTCGAATAGCTGAGACCCTGGCTCTAGAAATCGGCTGGCGGTATGCAATTACAGCTAGAGTTTCAAGCGCTGCTTGGGTCAACTTCGCCTGTTGGCCATCAAGAACGAATTTTTCAACGAGCGGAGCTAAATCTGGATGGCTGTAGAAACGCCAACCCCCAGAAACCTGCTTGAGCGTAAATCCTCTGTCCTGGTTCTCATATTCTTCAGATAATTGGCTTAGCGCTGCTGTGATCTCTTCGGTGGGTCTCTCAATAATCTGGGCCAAGACAACCTCCGATAGAGGTTCTTCAACCACCATGAGAATCGCTTCGATTGAGCGTTCCAACTCACGATTATTCATCGCCACCATTTTCCGTTCTTACCGCGCTGTCGTCTCCAAGGCTATCTGCTTCGGGGTTTGGCAAACGATCAAACTCATCACTTACCGATACTGCCCCAGAATCCGATCCAGTCCACGTGATCTGCAATTCCCCAAGCGCTAGGACTTGCTCAAATCGCACCTGACCGTCTTTGTATAGCTCCAGAAGAGCCAAAAATCGGGCAACGACAATCAAGGTGTTTTCGGCGTCGGAAACTAAAGCTCGAAAAGTAAGGCTCTTCTGTCGACGGAGAGCGGAAACCACTAAATGCGCCTCTGCGGCAACGCTAACCATCGCCTGGTGTAAATGTTCGGTTGAGAGTTTAGGGGCAACTTTAGGGGTAAGCACCCGGTTAGCTACTGCGGCAAATCGTTCCGGAGTAACTCCAATAAGAACTTCCGGCAACAGCGCAGCGAGATGAGGCTCTAGCGATACCGATCTGGCAAAAGTTTTCTCCTGAATCTCGATTCGATCTGAGATTATCCGCGCAATCTCCTTAAATGCTCGATATTGAAGCAATCTGGCAAATAACAGATCCCGAGCTTCGAGAAGCGCGAGGTCGGCTTCATCATCCACCTCACCACTCGGAAGAAGACGCGCTGCCTTGAGATCGAGCAACGTGGCCGCAACTACTAAGAATTCCGTCGCTTGGTCGAGCCGCCAACCTTCTTCGGTGGCTTCCAGAGCGCGAATATGGGAAATGAATTCATCAGTTACGGTTGCCAGCGCAACTTCAGTAATTTCCAATTTATGGCGCGAAATAAGCTGTAGCAGTAGATCGAAAGGTCCATCGAAATTCTCTAGTTTTACGGAAAAACCGGAGACGCGGCCTTCGAGTGCAGATTGTGGCAACACTGAACCACTACTTGAGACTTCTGCGCTATCGGACATGATTAGCGAACTCTACGCGTGTCGTTGCTAAGTTTCCCAATTCCCGTGCGTAAAGTCGCCGCATGGCAAATAGTGCTTCAGAGATTTCTCGATTGACTGCTAAATCGACATTTACAAAAAGTAAACCAAGTCGAAACGAAGAAGTTGTCACCACATCTTCTGTGCTGAATCTTCCAACTCCAATTTTCGCGGAACCAAAACCGCTAGAAATTCATGGCGATGCTCGCATCATCTCCGTTGTTAATCAAAAGGGTGGTGTTGGAAAAACAACAACCACAATCAACCTTGGAGCGGCGCTGGCCGAATTAGGCAGAAGGGTGCTCTTAGTTGACTTTGATCCTCAACATTCCCTCTCAGTCGGCCTAAATGTTTCCACTCGCGAGATCGAAGGTTCGATATACGACTTGATGATGGACGAATCAACGAAGATTGATGACTTCTTACTTAAGACCAGCGTTCCTGGAATGGACATGATCCCCGCTCATGAAAACTTGGCTGGCGCTGAAGGCGGTCTGGTTAATGTCATTGCCCGCGAAAAGGTGCTAAAACGAGTACTGGCCTCAGTCGTTGATTTTTACGATGTAATCCTTATTGATTGCCAACCCTCTCTTGGACTTTTGACTGTTAATGCCCTGACAGCGTCTCATTACGTCCTCGTGCCACTGGAATGCGAGTACTTTGCGCTGCGTGGTGTCGCACTTCTAGATGACATCATCAAGAAAGTTCAATTGAATACCAATCCTGATCTTCAACTACTCGGAATTTTGCCGACCATGTTTGACAGAAAGACGGTGCATAGCCGAGAGGTCTTAGAGAGAATTAATGAAGCTTTTCCTAAAAAGGTTTGTGACACCACAATAGCTCGAACTGTTCGCTTCCCCGAAACTACTGTTGCTGGAGAGCCAATAACTTCTTACGCGAGCTCTTCCGCTGGCGCGGCTTCTTATCGAAGACTCGCCCGTGAACTAATTGCAAATGGAGGTATTCGATGAGTCGCAGAATCAGTCTTCCTGGTGCGGATGAGTTATTCCGTAAGACCACACTTAGCGCGGTACCAGACACCGTTGAAGAAACAGCGGAGGTTGTTCACACCAACCGTCCAACAACGGCGGTAGCTGCAAAACCTGCACCAAAAGGCAATGCGGTTCGTCAGACGCCAAGACGGAGATCGACCGGCATAGATCGCGCCCCATCTGGTCGAGAAAGACATGATGAAAAAATTACTGTTTATCTATCTCCCGATGAGTTATTTGATTTGGAACAAGCTCGCTTACATCTCAGAGGAGATATCGGCTTAGCGGTTGATCGAGGTCGCATTGTGCGAGAAGCGCTCGCAATTGTTATCGCGGATTTAGAATCGAAAGGCGACCAATCAATTATTGCCCGCCGATTAAAGGGACGGTAAAACCTACTTCGCCCTCGGGTGCGCTGATATGTAGCTCTCCCTAATTTTTTCGATCGTAATCATCGTGTAAATCTGGGTCGTTGTAACTGATGAATGCCCTAGTAATTCTTGAACAATGCGAATGTCTGCTCCTCCATCCAAAAGATGAGTGGCGAATGAATGACGTAATGAATGTGGCGATATGGAGTTAATGCCCGCTCGTTGCGCTGTTTCGCAGACGATCTTCCAAGCGCTCTGACGACTTAGTCTTCCGCCACGGGAGTTTAAAAAGAGTGCATCAGTTCGATTCCGACTCTTCTCACTCAATGACGGGCGGATTGTTACTAAGTACTGCTCGAGTTCATGTCGAGCGAGTTTTCCAATTGGTACAACTCTCTCTTTACGGCCTTTACCGTAAAGTTTGACGGTTTGGATGTCTTCGCCATCAGATTTCAAATCAGTCAGATTTAATGCAATCACTTCACTCACCCGAGCTCCGGTGGCGTAGAGAAGTTCTAAAAGCGCTCTATCTCTTAACCCATGTCCAGAGTTTGGTGCCGATTCAATTAATTTCGTTACATCTGTTATCGAGAGCGCCTTAGGAAGCCTTCGGGGCAACTTTGCGGGTTTCAAATCGCGAGCCGGATTCTCAACTCCTGTCTCCTTGGCGTAAAACTTGAAAAAGCTTCGTAGAGTGACAGCTAATCTTGCAGTTGAGGATGGTGACAACTCTCGGCGCCGGCTTTCGGAGATAAATTTCTCTAAATGCTCGAGTCTCACATTTTCCAAGTTGATAACTTCTCTAGTGAGGAATTGAGAGAAGTTCGACAAGTCTCGGCGATAGGCGGAAGTCGTATTTAGGCTTAAACCTCGTTCAACTGAGATATGACTAAGGAATTCTTCGAAAAAGCGAACGTTAGCCACGATTAATTGCTGCGCGAATTAGACCAGCAAAAAGAGGGTGCGGATTTGTTGGTCTGGAGCGAAATTCCGGATGTGCTTGAGTTCCTACATAATATGGATGAATAGATCTAGGAAGTTCAATGAATTCAACTAACTTTCCATCGGGTGAGAGTCCACTAAAAATTAAACCGGCCTTGCTAATTGATTCTCTATATTTATTATTTACCTCGTAGCGATGCCTATGGCGTTCCGAAATTTCATCTGAGCCATATGTTTCCGCAACCAAAGATCCTGACTGCAAAAGGGCTTTGTATAGACCCAAACGCATTGTCCCACCCATGTCGGCTTCACCAGAAACTATTTTTTCTTGACCTTCCATGGTTGCAATTACTGGATTAACTGAGGTTGGATCAAACTCGGCAGAGTTAGCGTCTTTGATTCCTGCTAATGACCTAGCAACCTCAATCACCATGCATTGTAAGCCGAGACATAATCCAAGGGTTGGTATTTTATTTTCGCGCGCAAACTTCAGCGCTCCAACTTTGCCCTCGATTCCACGAACTCCAAATCCACCGGGGACGCAAATAGCGTCTACATCTCCAAGTTGTTCTCTAGCAGCATCCAACTTTTCACACTCATCGCTGACTACCCATTTAATTTCAACTTTGGCATCGTTGGCAAATCCGCCAGCTCGAAGCGCTTCCGTCACTGAAAGGTATGCATCAGGTAGATCAACATATTTACCTACAAGGGCGACTCTTACAGTGTGCTTCGGTTTGTGTACTCGCTCAAGCAGGCGATCCCACTCACCCCATTCGACATCGTGAAAAGGCAGTCCTAAGCGACGAACTATGTAAGCATCTAAACCTTCTCTATGAAGAACCTTTGGGATGTCGTAGATCGAAGGCGCGTCGACAGCGGCGACGACTGCCTCTTGATCGACGTCGCACATGAGTGAAATTTTCTTCTTTACTGCGACTGGGATTTCGCGATCGGATCTAAGAACTACTGCATCAGGCGAAATACCGATGGAACGAAGCGCTTGCACCGAATGCTGAGTTGGTTTTGTTTTCAGTTCGCCGGAAGGTCCAATGTATGGGACAAGGGAAACATGGAGATAGAAAACATTCTCTCGTCCTACCTCTTGTCGGATCTGTCTAGCAGCTTCAAGGAACGGCAGGGATTCGATATCACCGACAGTGCCTCCGATCTCGGTTATGACTAGATCAATATCCGGCGCTGCCATTGCTCGGATCCGATCTTTAATTTCGTTAGTGATGTGGGGAATTACTTGCACGGTGTCGCCCAAGTACTCGCCCTTTCGTTCTCGGGCGATAACTCTTGAATAGACCTGACCAGTAGTCACATTTGCAGAGCCATGAAGGTTTGTGTCAAGAAACCGCTCGTAATGACCTATGTCGAGATCCGTCTCCGCTCCATCATCCGTGACAAATACCTCACCATGTTGGAAAGGATTCATGGTTCCGGGATCAACATTTATATATGGATCCAACTTCTGCATAGTAACTCGTAAGCCTCGAGCTCTTAATAGTCGACCTAGGCTGGAAGCGGTAAGACCTTTACCAAGACTTGAGGCGACTCCGCCGGTGACAAAAAGATGCTTCGTCACATGAGGGGCGGTCATGGAGCACTAACTTATCATCCAACTTAAGCTTTACCTAAATCTAACAACTCTCGTGCGTGCTCTTGGGCGTGTTCTGAGTCAGATATTCCAGAGAGCATCCTGGCTATTTCAGATTCTCTCGCTAGTCCAGTTGCTATCGAGATAGAACTCTCACTTATTGAACCAGAAGAATCTTTATTCACTATCAAGTGGCGATCAGCCCAGATTGCCACTTGCGGCAAATGTGTGACGACAATAACTTGCGAATCTAGCGCTAGTTTCTTTAATCGTTTGCCAACTTCAAGCGCCGCTTTTCCTCCGATTCCGGAATCAACTTCATCAAATAAATACGTTCCAAGCGGAGAGTTCCCGGCTGCTACGACTTCAATGGCGAGCATCAACCTAGAGAGCTCTCCCCCGCTCGCGGCCTTAGAGATCGGCAAAAGTTCACCATTTTGATGGGCGGAGAACTTCATAGAGATTTCATTAATCCCGGTGGCATCAAAATCTTCGTCTTTGGGATTATCTTGCGCAGAAACTTCGCAGGCGAAACGAGCGTTTGGCATAGCCAATTCAGCTATTTCTTTATTGACTGCGGTGGTTAGTCGTACGGCTGCTTCAACTCTCACATCACTTAAGAATTTCGCTGCTTTAAGAAGCTCTTTACGAGCGTCATTTAATTCGGATTTCAAAGCTGCAACTCTTTCTTCGCCACCACTTAGATCTGCAATCTCATTTTTTGCTGCTTTTGCGCGTTCTAACGCACGTGGTAGTTGCTCAGCTAAATCTCCGTCACCGCCATATTTTTTAGCAAAATTTCGGAGTGCGGCCTTTCTAGTCAGTAGGTCATCTAGCGGCGCTAAATCTTCTCCAAAGCTTTCTAGAAGCGTTGCGCTCTCATTGGCTAGATCGCTCAAATCAAAGAAGGCGCTATCTGCACGCTTTGACTGCTCCAGAAATCTTTCATCTTTAGCCGACAGTGCGTTGAGAGCTTTTCGAGCGCGATCAATCAGTACCAGGGCCCCTATTTCCTCAGCTGAAAGTGTCGAAACCACTTCGCCTAGATTAATTCTTAATTCCTCAACATTTTCCGAGAGAGCAATTTTTCGTTCTAAATCCTCAAACTCACCTATTTTGGGTTGAAGTTTTGCAGCATCTTTCAGAAGTTGTTCCAGTTCTTGAATCTTTGAAAATCTGGAGCTCTCGGATTTATTAAGGTCAAAAAGTCGCCGCCTAATTTCGCGAAAATTCTCGTAAGCAACCTGGTATTTTGAAATGGCATCCAGGGCGCGATCTCCAGAAAAATTGTCTAACAGGTCCCTTTGGCGCGAACCCTTTGTTAAAGCTAACGCGCCATGCTGACCATGTATCTCGATTAACTCACTGGCAAACGAAGCTAAGGTTGATGAGGTTGTGGGAGCACCGGAAAGGCTCGCCTTAGATTTACCCTCTCTAGTTATTGTTCTTGTTAGGATTATTGAATCGTCTTCAATTTCTGGATCGTGCTCAGATAAGAGATTTTCCAAATTTGTCTTGGGCCGTTCAGGTAAGGCAAAAGTTCCGGCAACGCTAAGTCGTTCGCAACCTAATCGAATTAAATCGCTATCTGTTTTTCCGCCGGCAATTAGTGATAACGCGGTGACCACCATCGTCTTTCCGGCGCCAGTTTCGCCGGTTAAAACATTTAGGCCCGGAGCAAATTCAATCGCCGCCTCTTCAATCACCCCCAAGTTACGTATTGTGAGTTCATTGAGACGTGATCGTCCTGATTTCTTGCTATTTGCCACGCCAACCGTCAACAGGTAATTTGAATTTCGCGACTAATCGATCAGTGAAAGTCACATTATCAATATGAGCCAATGAGATAAAACTTCTCTCAGAAGTTAGTACGACTCGATCTCCCTCGAGCAGCTGGACCTTTCGAAGTCCATCCGCAGAAATTACGCCGACTTCACTCTCCACGTCTATTGCGATAACTGATTGTGGAGATACAACCATAGGATCCGAGAAGAGAGCGTGCGCAGCTAACGGTAGTAGTACGAGCGCATCTACATCTGGCCACACAACGGGACCGCCCGCTGAAAATGCGTAAGCCGTTGAACCGGTTGGTGTTGCGCAGATGACGCCATCACAGCCCCAGCGCGATAGCGGCCTCTGATCGATCTGGACAAAGAGTTCAATCATGGATTCAGTATTTCGCTCGATTGCAACTTCATTGAGCGCCCAACCTTCGGAAACAACCTTCTCTTTTCGTTCAACACGATAAGAGAGCGTCATTCGCTTCTCAACTTGATAAGACTTGCTCTCAATAGCCTTGATCAATTCTGAATTTGAAGGTCTTTCAATTTGAGCAAGGAATCCCACATGACCGAGGTTTATTCCCAGCACTGGAGTTTGCGATCCGTGAGCCAGTTCGGCACCTCGAAGAATTGTGCCATCACCGCCGAGAACAAGTATTAGTTCAGCGTTCTTCGCCACAGACAAAATCTCAATCTCACTAAGTTTTTCTGTCTCGTTAATCCCCTCAGAGGTCGTTGCAACTTCAAATCCGATTTTTCTCAAGTTAGGAACTAATTCGTTGGCTAATTGATGGGCTTCTTTACGCGACGGGTGTAGTACGAGAACTATCTTTCTCATTACGCCGGCCCCTTTGCTATCGCTTCACTTAAATCAGAATCCGCAAGTGCGGGCGATCCCCTCCGTAACCAGAGGAAATATTCCACATTTCCTGAAGGTCCGGGTAGGGCGCTAGCAACTACTGATGCAACACCTAAGCCGAGCGAATATGCCGAATCGGCCACCATTCGTACCGCTTCGAAGCGCAGGTTTGGTTCACGAACTACTCCGCCAGCGCCTAATTTTTCTCTACCAACTTCAAATTGAGGCTTGACCATCAATAGGAAATCACACTCCTTTGTTGCGAGGCCAATGAGGGCGGGCAACACTGTTCTTAGGGATATGAAGGAGAGATCGGCAACGATTAGATCTGCTGGATCTCCAATATCAACTAGCTTCGCATCTCTGACGTTAAGCCGATCTTTTACTGTCACTCTTGAATCCTGTTGCAAACTCCAAGCTAGCTGACCGTATCCAACGTCCATTGCGATAACTTCCTTAGCGCCATTTAAGAGTAATACCTCTGTAAATCCCCCGGTTGAGGCGCCCGCATCAAGAGCTCTGCGCCCTTCTACTTTAATACCGGGAATGGCTTTAAGAGCGCCCGCGAGTTTATGGCCTCCTCTTGAAACGAAATCCTTTTCGTCAGATTCAACTACTATTGAAATCTCCGCATCAACTTGAGTTGATGATTTTTTTGCGGGAAGACCGCCTACTCTAACTTTCCCGCTCTCAATTAAATCTTGCGCATTCTCTCGAGATCGAGCCAGTCCACGGCGAACTAATTCGCTATCGAGTCGCTGTCGCATTTATTTAGTTAGAGATTCCCTCAACTCTGGAGAGTTGATCGGTTAGTTCACCATTAATCTCTTCAAAAAGTTTTCCATGTTCAGGTAGAGGAGCAAGAGCGATTTCATTGACTCTCTTCTTAATTTCTGAGATCTCTTCTATGCTCATTTCTTTTCTCTCCCTTTTGCCTTACTTGCCTTTTTCTTTGGCGCTTTATTTGTAGGGGATTTTTTGGCGGCGCCATTTTTTTTGGCAATTTCCTTCTTTAGCTCTATGAGCTCAGCTTCAAGGCGCTTTAAATCACTCTCTTTTGCAAAACCCATTTTGGAGACGCTTCTCTTAACTTCCTCCTCGACGCGACTTTTAATCGCCTCACCGCTCTCCCTAGCCCAAACATTTAAAGCGGCAGCTAACTCCTGTGGGCTCTTCTCGCCATTACCGAGTTTCATGAGGTAGGTACGAAGCGCTGAAAGTAAATCATTGGCCATACCCGAAAGGTACCTAAACCCTTCTAAGTTCGCGCGCTTCGACCTGCCACCGACTGGCTAACTTTGCTCCCGAGCGCCAGAACCTGCGCCGAATTACTCCGGATACAGAAATCCACTCTTGATCTTTCAATGCAAGAGTTCTTCTTTTCAATTGCGCGCTCCAAGAGGCTACATCGAGCGTATCTACCCCGCTCCGATTATCTCGATCTACAACTAGGCGAATTTCAACAACCTCATCGCCGCTGGGTAACCGTTTTACTTTCGGTTCGCCACTTACTCTTCCTACTAAACTGACTTTATTCTTCGGTCTTGGCTTCTTCGGTCTTGGCATGAACTTTCTCCTTCTTTTAGCGAAGGGGAAGAATCCTGCTAGCGCTGACCGACATCTCCTTCAGAACTTTCTGCCAACTGTGGATACTTTTGGAGAAATTTTTCAACGTTAGTCTCGTCTCCTACAGCTTTAAGAGCCTCTAAATATGCATTTCTCAATCTCCGACTCCAAGCTGGTGAATCTTCATTCAATTCTGAACAAGTAAGTGTTACAACGGCAGCCGCAGACTGACCGAGGGTTAGCCTTGCCTTCGCTGCAGCAATTCTCATCTCCACGCGCCCTTCTTTAGAGAGAGCGCTCTCCTTTATGGAACCCGCAATTTCCAAGGCTTTACGTGCATTTCCGAGAGCGGCCTCGCACTGTGCAATATATGGCTTTAATTCAATCGAACCGGTAATTCGCTCAGCTGCACGAAGATCCTTCAGCGCTTCTTTATATTCGCCGGCTCTCAAAGCTGCTATTCCTGCTTTTTCTCGAACCACACCAAGGCGCCCCGCTCTATAAACAATTTCTTTTCCATGCTGATGTGCTTCTTTTGGATTAGTCTCAAGACTATTGATTAATGAAACCATGTGACGGGCAACGCTTTTTGCGTTTCCAGGGGTTAATGACTCAAGTTGAAAAATGATTTTCTTATCTAACTCTTCACCGGTTACTTCATCATTTACCCATGGTCGATCAAAGTTTCTCGTTCGCTCATGAGGGCCAGTGATCTTGGGGGGCCGCTCCTTAATCGGGCGGCTTTTTATCGGTCCAGTTCTTCTCTTCTCTTCTTTTCTCGTATTATCTTTTCTCGTATTATCTTTTCTCGTATTGTCTTTTCTCTTATCGTCTTTTCTAAAGTTCTTCTTATCGCGTGAATTTTTTGCGCCAGATTTTTTCTCAGAAAATGAAAAAGGGGCCACTTTCGTAACCCCTTTCTCTAATTTAAGTCCGGCGGCGTTCTACTCTCCCACACAGTGACCCGTGCAGTACCATCGACGCTGAGAGGCTTAACTTCCGGGTTCGGAATGGGACCGGGTGTTTCCCTCTCGCTATGACCGCCGAAACGCTATTGAGATGTCAATCAAAACTAGATTGAAAATTTCTTCTCAATCTTTAGTTCCCGACCGTATCTCGGGAACCACACAGTGGACGCGTAGCAACTTTGTAGTTAAATCCTCGGCCTATTAGTACCGGTCAGCTCC
>JAGWYB010000030.1 GCA_018969585.1 Actinomycetales bacterium
GCGCGCAATCTCGCGACCAGCTCTTCTAAACTAAATGGTTTTGTAACATAATCATCGCCACCAAGTGTTAATCCCTTAATCTTGTCATCTGTCGAATCTTTCGCGGTGAGAAAGAGGACTCCAACTTCTTGTCCGCTTTCGCGTAATTGGCGGCAAACTTCAAAACCATCGAGATCAGGGAGCATCACATCAAGAATTAAGGCATGTGGTTTAAATTCTTCAGCGACGCGAAGCGCCTCAGCTCCGGTAGCAGCAGTACGGACATCGAAACCTACAAAGCGAAGACTCGTAGTGATTAACTCGCTGATGCTCTTCTCATCATCGACTACAAGAACGCGCTGGGTAGCGACTTCGTTCTCATCTGTCATAGCGGGCTCTTTCTCAAGGAGTGCGGTGTTCTTCATGGCGCGGATGATTCCGGGCAAACCTTAGAAGTTTCTGAGAATAACCTGGCGTATTCCTTTTAATTCACAGGGGTGGAAAAGCTGTGGAGAATTACAGGCGTGTAATTAGCGCCAGCGTGTGGCGAGCGAGAAGCCGACTCCGATGAAGGCGAAACCGGCGACCATATTCCAAGCGCCAATCCCAGGAACTGGGTAGCGAGTCTCGGAGATATAAAAGGTAACAATCCAAGCCAGTCCGATTAAGAAAGTTGTAACCATCGCTGGCGCGAGCCAGCGTGGGCTCTCAACTGGAAGTGAACTCTCCACCGCAAGCTCTTGCTGTGGGCGGTTATCCCGCTTCTTTTTACGAATCCGCGACTTAGGCATGGCGGGAGATTACACGAGAAGATGGAGTAATGGGAACGGAGATCCTCGTAATTGATAATTATGACTCCTTTGTTTTCAACTTAGTTCAGTACCTACAACAACTTGGCGCTAAGTGCACCGTCGTTCGAAATGATGAAATTAATGAATCGGAAGCGAGCCGCTACGACGGAATCCTTGTTTCACCTGGGCCAGGTACCCCGGAAGACGCGGGAATTTCGATGGCGATTATTAAACGCGCCGCCGAAATAGCGAAACCGCTGTTGGGCGTCTGCCTTGGTCATCAAGCAATTGCTACTACTTATGGCGCAACTGTCGATCGTGCGCCGGAATTGTTACACGGTCGAACCTCGAAAATTTCTCATGATGAGAATGGAATTTACGAAGGCATACCTAACCCATTTATCGCAACCCGTTATCACTCGCTAGCAATTCGTGAAGAAACGCTGCCAAGTGAGTTAAGAATTACTGGACGGAGCGAGAGCGGCATTGTGATGTCATTACAACATCAAGAATTGCCGATTTTCGGAGTCCAATACCATCCCGAGTCAGTATTAACGGAACATGGACATCTCTTGTTAGCGAATTGGCTTCTGGTTTGCGGAATGGATGATGCTGTTAAAAACGCAAAGAAACTTGATCCAGTTCTTTAATTATTTGAATTAATAGTTATTGTCACAGAGCTACCAATTATCTTAGTTTCGCCCGCGGCTGGAGCTTGCGCGAGAACTATTCCAAGTGGTTGATTCGCATCGAAAGCGGTGGCAGTTTTAACCAGGAAGCCTGCTTGCGTAAGGAGCGTCTTTGCTTCAATTTCGCTCTTTCCTACCAAATTCGGAACCTGCACATTTCCGCTGGCAATCTCAAGCGTTACACCGCTTCCAGCTTCAACAGTGCTACCAGCATCTGGTGAAACTTTTAGAACTATTCCAGGTTGCTCTTCGGAGGCAACAGCAACAGTTTTGCTAACTCGAAGTCCCGCAGAAGCGAGAATTGCACGAGCTTCTTCTAATGGTTTTCCAATAATGTCGATTGGAACGATGGCATCACCCGGGCCATCAGAGAGCGTCAAAGTTACGGCGCTTCCTTTATTTACCTGCACTGTAGCAAGTGGTAACTGGCTAGCCACTCGATCTTTTGGAATTCGGGGATCGGGCGCGCGTTGAATTGTGATTGTGAAATTTGCTAACTGAGCACGCGCTTCACTTTCGGTTAATCCAACAACGTTTGGCAGAGTTACGATTTCAGTTGGACCACTCGGTCGAAACGCCAGGAATCCACCCAAACCAATCAACAGGACTAGCGAAGTCGCGATAAGCAAACTTCTTCGCGGATTCACCGAGCGCTGCGTTGGAATCTTGGCGGTGATGCGTTCACCTCTTGAGAGTCGCTTTAAATCTTTAAGCATTGAAGCTGCATTCTGGTAACGATTTTCCGGGCTCTTGGCTAGCGCGACTTCAAAGAATGAATCAATGGCCGGATCTAAACCGGTAGTAAGAGTAGTAACCGGAATAAGTGGAGCCGAAACATGTTGATAAGCAATAGCTACGGGAGTCTCCCCACTAAATGGAGGTTGACCTGAAATTAATTCATAAAATAAACAGCCAACAGAGTAGAGATCGCTGCGCAGATCAGCTTGGCCACCAGTTGCTTGTTCTGGTGAGAGGTATTGCGCTGTCCCCACGATATTCCAGGTACTAGTCAAGGTTGCACCAGCATCAGCTAATGCGCGCGCTATACCGAAGTCCATCACCTTAACCGCACCACTTTCGGTAATCATGATGTTTCCTGGCTTAATGTCACGGTGAACTATTCCGCTCTTATGTGAATACGAAAGTGCATTAAGAATTCCTTCAACGATTTCGATAGCGCGATCAAAGAGCAATCGATCACCATCATGCAGTAATTCGCGGAGAGTTTTACCTTCCACATATTCCATAACGATGTAAGGCATGACACCGCTAGTTGTCTTCTCTTGTCCAGAGTCGTAAACCGCAACAATTCCGGGATGATTTAGGGCAGCAACTGCGAGCGCTTCCTTATTAAATCGAGTAACGAATGCCGGGTCGCGAGCGAGATCGCTTCGTAGAATCTTTATCGCTACTTCTCGGTGCAGGCGAAGGTCTTCCGCTAAATAAACATCGGCCATACCACCAGTTCCAATCATCGGACCTAGCTGATATCGACCTCCGAGCTGACGCTTCATTTTGCAGCTCCGATTAACTCGGTTGAAATTTCATTTCGCTCAGCACCAATTTGGGCGGCAATCACAGTCACATTATCCGGTGCATCATTTTTGTAAGTTAACTCAATCAAAGTATTCACAGCGTTTTGTAAATCGCCAGTGAACGCCGAGAGAATCTTGCCTTCATCCACAACATTGGTTAAGCCATCGCTACAAACCAGATAAATATCGCCAGGCTCAACTGGAAAAATCGAGAGAATGGGATTGATATTTGCTTTACCCATCAGCGCTTGCGTCAAAAATGAACGTTGTGGGTGGTCGCTCATCTCTTCTGCGGAGATCCGTCCTTGATCAAATAACTCTTGTACGACAGTGTGATCGTGGCTAAGGCGCGTAATTTTTTTATTTCGGATTCGATATGCGCGCGAATCGCCGATATGCAGTAACGAGACAAAAGTGCCATCTAGGTGAAATGCAGTAAATGTAGTACCCATGCCATCAAGATCTGGACGCTCATCACATTTCTGTCGGATTGCTTGATCCATATCTTCCAAAGAGGTGCGAAAAATATCCTCGCGCGAATCACGATCTATTTCTTTATTTTCCAACAAAGGAAGCGCCTTGGTTAATGTTTCAATAACTACTCTTGAAGCTATTTCTCCGCCAGCGTAACCACCCATTCCATCTGCAACGGCGATGGTATTTGTTGCGATTAATCCAGAATCTTCATTTCCTTCACGATGTAACCCCAACTCTGATCGCCACGCTATCGATGAAAATTGGAGATCTCGATTCATAATCAGCAAGCCTAACGCTGTAATCTCTTTGACTAAATCCCTAGTTTTACTAGGCGCTAGTGGCAAAAGTCCGCGCGCTAGATTCAGATTCCAGCATCCCAATGGCCCCTCGCGCGCAGGGTAACTGAGTACTTGAGTATCCTTACGCAGTGACGAGGTATGCATATTTAGGCCCAACGGGTACATTCACCGAAGCTGCGCTAAAAACAGTTGCGCGCCCCGAAGATGAATTAATTCCATATTCAAATGTAACCGCGGCCCTTGACGCTGTTCGAAGCGGTAAAGCAGATCGCGCTCTTGTTCCAATTGAGAATTCAGTCGAAGGCGTTGTTGCAAGAACGCTCGATGAATTGGCTATTGGAGATCCACTAGTTATATACGGAGAAGCAACTCTTGCGGTCACCTTTGCGCTCATGGTTCGAAACGGAAGTGATGGAAAATCCATAAAGCGAATTGCAACCCATCCCCATGCAGAATCGCAATGTCGTTCCTACATAGCAAAGAATCATCCCAACGCCGAAATAATTTCCTCATCTTCAACAGCAGCTGCAGCTGAGGCGTTAAGCCGTGGTGAATTTGATGCTGCAATTGCAGCTCCGAACGCCGCTGCGGCTTATGGCTTAACAATTCTCGATAGCGAGATTGGCGATAACAGCGAAGCGGTAACGCGTTTCGTTTTAGTTGGAAAACCTGGCTCAGTTCCAGCCCCAACCGGACATGATCGAACCTCACTCGCAGCATTTATCGGAGCCGACCATGCTGGTGCGCTACTTGAAGTGTTAACTGAGTTTGCAGTGCGCGGCGTAAATCTAACTTTTATTCAATCAAGACCTACTGGCCGAGAGCTTGGGCATTACCACTTCATTATCGATGCAGAAGGTCATATCAATGAGGAGCGCGTCGGGGATGCGTTAACAGGGCTAAAGCGAATTTGTGAAGAAGTTAGATTCCTTGGTTCTTATCCACGTGCTGACAAAGTAGCTCCAACAACTTCTAAATCAGTTATTGATAGCGCATTTAAATCAGCAGATGATTGGTTAGAAAAAGTAAGAGCGGGTAAAACCATATGATTGATGTAAAAATCCTTCGGGAAAATCCGGATTTAGTTCGCGCTTCTCAAAAAGCTCGTGGCGAAAGCGTTGACCTGGTAGATCAGGTATTAAATGCTGATGAAAAGCGGAGAAATGCAATAGTTGAATTTGAAGCTCTGCGAGCCGAGCAAAATTCACTCTCAAAATCTGTTGGTAGCGCAACCGGCGATGCAAAATCAGAGCTACTTGAAAAAGCTAAAGCCCTCGCGACTAGAGTTAAAGAAGCTGATGCGAAACGAGCTGATTCCGAGGCGGAATTTCACAAACTAGCTTTAGGGCTCTCAAATATCGTTGACCCTAAGGCGCCGATAGGTGGTGAAGCTGATTTCAAAGTTTTGGAAGAGATCGGTAAGCCAAGAAAGTTTGATTTTGAACCAAAAGATCATGTTGAACTAGGCAAAATCCTCGGAGCAATTGATGTTGAACGAGGCGCAAAGGTTTCTGGCGCTCGTTTCTATTATCTGACTGGCGTAGGTGCACTTCTTGAATTAGCACTTGTTAACTATGCGATATCACTAGCTACCAAAGCTGGATTTATTCCAATGATTCCACCCGTTCTCGTAAAACCTGCGGCTATGGAAGGAACTGGATTTCTTGGTCAAGCCGCCGAGAATGTTTTTCATCTCAAAGAAGATGATTTCTATTTAGTTGGAACAAGTGAAGTTCCTCTTGCGGCTTATCACATGGATGAAATTCTGGATGGAGCTAAATTACCGCTCCGATATACCGGTTATTCACCATGTTTTAGACGTGAAGCGGGTTCTTACGGAAAAGACACGAGAGGAATCATTCGCGTACACCAATTTGAAAAAGTAGAGATGTTCTCCTTCTGCAAACCAGAAGATGCAGCAAGTGAACACCAGAAACTCCTTGCCTGGGAGAAAGAATTTCTAAATGCCATGGAGATTCCGTATCGAGTTATTGATGTAGCTACCGGTGATCTCGGATCGAGCGCAAATCGTAAATTCGATTGTGAAGCTTGGATCCCAACCCAGAACGCATATCGAGAGGTAACAAGTACCTCTAATTGCAGTGAATTCCAAGCGAGAAGATTAAATGTCCGCACCAAAGGAGATTCTGGAACTTCTCCAGTTGCGACGTTAAATGGAACTTTGGTCGCTATCCCGCGCATGATTGTTTCTATTCTGGAGAATCACCAACAGAGCGATGGCTCAGTATTGGTACCAAAGGCATTACAACCATACTTAGGTACTGATCGATTTAAACCGGTGGCTTAATTGAGCGCATTAGCTAAACGACCCAAGTTAATAGCAACAGATCTCGACGGAACCATAGTTTTAAATTATGGGGAGATTACTCCACGCACCAAAAAAGCTTTTCATGATGCGCATGATGCTGGCATAAAAGTTTATTTTGCTACCGGAAGACCAGCGCGTTGGATGAAGGAGATTGCAGCAACTTTTCCATTTGGCGGTGCGATTTTAGGTAATGGCGCTATTCATTACGATATTCATAATGAGAAGGTAATTGACGAATGGCTTATCCCAGTCGAGAATCAAATTGCCACAGTCCAAAAACTACGTAACGCAATCCCTGATGTTGCCTTCGCGGTTGAGTTACGCGACCACTTTTATCGCGAAAAGAACTATAACCCTCGTTGGGATGTTGGATTAGATCAAGAAGGAGTCCATGACATTACCGAATTAATGTCAGATCCAGCAGCAAAATTGCTAGCTCGTTGTTCCACTCAAAAGCTAACTTCAGATGAAATGCTTGCAATCGCAGATCGCGAATTAGCCGATTTGGTAACGGTGACTCACTCAAACTCACTTGATTCTTTACTGGAGATAAATGCTTTTGGTGTATCTAAAGGCTCAACCTTGGCGAAGATGGCTGAACGTTTTGGCATTAACGCAGAACAGGTGGTGACGTTTGGCGATAACCCCAATGACTTCGCGATGTTGGAGTGGGCCGGAAGATCCTGGGCAATGGGAGATGGCCATCCTGATGCTCCTAAATATGCGAAGTCAGTTACTGATCCTCACACCGAAGATGGCGTTGCCAAAGTAATCGAAGAGTTACTGGAGCTACCGGAATGATTATTCGCGCTGTACCAATCTGGCTAGATCTTGTATGTGTTGGCTTTGGCGCATTTCAAGGAGCCCTCTTCGCAATTTTCTATAAGAGATTTGATTTAGTTGGCGTAATCTCAGTTGCAATAATTACTGGGTTGGGCGGCGGCATCGTGAGAGATTTACTTTTATCAGCGGGCCGTCCAGTTGGTATGCAGGACAAATATATTCTGACTGCAATTGGTGGCGCGGCACTAGCGTTAATCATCGGACGTTGGTATCGAAAATCCAG